>JAFOCZ010000040.1 GCA_017380955.1 Alistipes sp. | reverse complement strand
ACGGATGAGTACATCTCGACACTATGACGGCGCAACCAACTAAAGCGAGCGTCGAACATAGCAGATATGTTGTAGACATTATCATCATAAAGTCGCTCATTGGTAAACACATCGTACTTATACTCCCAGATTGCCGCAAAGGTACTCTTAACACCTAACGAGAACCAGGGGCGTAACTGACGAGCATAACATAGACCTATGGTCGAAAACTTGTATCGCGGACCTCTGTTGATACGCAAATCGTTGAGTCTTTCACTAACACTCATATCTATATCCTCATCATACATAATCCCATAGAAGAGGTTACCGAGCAGCCCCTCAGAGATAAAGCCTGGCGCTCCGTACCACAGCGTAATATCGTTATTCCAACGGATATTCTCGGTCATCTGCGACAACTCCACATCTCCCGAGACCATATACCCCGACACACGGTCATAGATAAGTTGGTCGGTAATGACCGTTTCCTGCGCCGAGAGTTGCTGCAACGCACATAGCATCGCGATGCACGCTACAATATATCTATATAAACGCTTCATTGCTATTTAGTTTTTGCGTTAAACCTATATCCAAAGCCGGCGTTGATAACACCTCGCGAGCCATATCCCAACTCCATAAATCCAAACCACTTGCGACCTACCGACAGACCGAGGAACTTGAGGTCAAAGGCGCAATAGTAATTGGTCCTATAGACTTTATCACTACCTGCATACGACGCCCTATAGCGCTCAACGCCCAGACCAAGACCGATGCTCGAATACATCTGCACCACACCACGGCGCAACCACGCAAAGCGGAATGTAGGCATCACAGAGACAAAGTCCTGACGCAAGCGGTCTACACGCTTATGAGTCCCATTTTCGTAGACGTTACACACGCCCATAACCCACGTTACGTTACCGCCCACACTGAGCCACTCCTTCGCCCAATAACCATAATCGAGGTTAAAGGTGTAGTAGTGATCATTGCTGGGGTAATAGTTTACAAAGTCAACAAATTGCCCCATCGACTCCGACGTGTTGATATTCTCACCCCAGCCATTCAGCGAGCCCCACGCCAAAGAGAACCGGAAGTCGTGAGTACCCGGAAGAAGAGGTTTGGTGTGTGAGATACTGAATCGAGTATCGGGGTTATGAGGTCGAAACTTCACCTCGTAGACACCGAGCGAGTCGCAAAACTTATAGGTATACTGCGCCGAGGCATCCGAGGCACCTATTATAAATATCATCGCCACAAGGCTCGTAAAAATCAAGAATAGTCGTTTCATCATCCTGCAAGTTTTAGGTTTTCTGTTAGTGCAAAATTAGCAACAAATATGAGAGCGAACAAATTTTTGAGGCTGAAATTTTTCCACGAAGCACTTTGTAACACACTGAATATCAGTACATTAAACAAGTGTGATTTTGCCAATTTTTCATAGTGCTGATAATCAAGCAGTTACGCGACTGCATATTTAACTCGCTGATTTTCCGCATTTTACACCACGACAGAAGAAGTTCTATTTGTTTTTTGCAGAAATTTTTATACCTTTGTGTGTTAATAACGACAGACGGAATTTTTCGTTGTCTCACACACTACTCGACATAGACTTTTAAACAAAAATATTATGAAACGAATCATTGCTCCGTCGGTGCTTTCTGCCGACTTTGGAAACCTCAACCGCGATATGGAGATGCTCAATCGCTCGCAGGCTGAGTGGGTACACGTGGATGTTATGGATGGTGTTTTTGTGCCAAACATCTCGTTCGGTTTTCCCCTTATGAAGCCACTTCGCAAGGGTACTGAGAAGGTCCTCGACGTGCATCTTATGATTACCGCACCCGAGAAGTATGTAACACGCTTTGTGGAGGCTGGCGCTGACTATGTGACATTCCACTACGAGGCTACGGAGAACATCCAGGAGTGTATAGACCTCATCCGCAAGGCTGGTGCAAAGGTGGGTATCTCTATCAAGCCAGGCACAGAGCCTGAGGTTTTGGATAAGTGGCTCGACCAACTCGACCTCATCCTCGTTATGAGCGTAGAGCCAGGCTTCGGAGGTCAGAAGTTTATGCCATCGTCTATTGCCAAGTGCGAGTATTTGGCGAAGAAGAAGCAGGAGTTGGGTCTCGAGAATCTCATCATCGAGGTGGATGGTGGTATCTCTGCCGCAAACTCACGTCTGCTCTTCGACGCTGGTGCTGAGGCTTTGGTTGCCGGAAGTTCGGTGTTTGGTGCGCCAGACCCAGAGCAGGCTATTGTAGATATGATTAACTCATAAAGTGAAAGGTTAAAACTGAAAACTGAAAAGTTAGGTGCGCTTCGCGCGAGTTTTAATTAAACATATTCCTTACTTTTCACCTTTCACTTCTCACTTTTCACTTCAAAAGTATATATAGGTGATTTCCTTAGACAACCTTACCATAAGTTACGGAGGCTGGACACTCTTTGACGGCATATCGTTTATGATTAACCCAAAGGATCGTATTGGTCTTGTGGGTAAGAATGGCGCGGGTAAGACTACGCTTCTACGTGTCATAACCGGCGAGCAGCAGCCCACCGAGGGTGCAGTGACCATAAACGGTGAGTGCACAATAGGCTACCTACCTCAGCAGATGCGTGTGGCAGATACCACGACCCTCGTTGCCGAGACCGCAAAGGCCTTCGACGAGGTGTTGCGCATAGAGGCAGAGATAGAGCGCCTAACAGCCGAGATAGCATCGCGCACCGACTACGAGAGTGCCGAGTATGAGGAGTTGATACATCGCCTCAGCGTGGCTAACGACCGTTATCATATCCTCGGTGGCGACACTCGTGAGGCGGATATCGAGCGCACGCTCCTCGGCTTGGGATTCAAGCGCACAGACTTTGAGCGTCCCACACGCGAGTTCTCGGGAGGCTGGCGTATGCGTATCGAGTTGGCGAAGTTGCTCCTGAAGCGACCCTCTATATTCCTGCTCGATGAGCCTACCAACCACCTCGACATCGAGAGTATTCAGTGGCTCGAGGAGTATCTCAAAAACTATAATGGCGCGGTGTTGCTCATATCGCACGATAGAGCATTCCTCGACAACGTGACCACACGCACCATAGAGTTGTCGTTAGGTAAGGTCTACGACTACAAAGTTCCATACTCGAAGTTTGTTGTGCTACGCGCCGAGCGCCGTGAGCAGCAGATGGCGGCGTATGAAAATCAGCAGCGCCTTATCGAGAAGACCGAGGAGTTTATCGAGAAGTTCCGCTACAAGCCTACAAAGAGCAACCAGGTGCAGTCGCGCGTAAAGCAACTCGAGAAGTTGGAGCGTATAGAGGTTGACGAGGAGGATTTGTCACGCCTGAACATCAAGTTCCCACCAGCGCCACGCTCGGGACAGATTGTTGCCGACATCAAGGGCGTTGGCAAGGCATTTGGCGAGAAGCGCATCTTCGCAGGTGCGGAGTTCACCATAGAGCGCGGTCAGAAGATTGCCCTCGTAGGACGTAATGGCGAGGGTAAGACAACATTTGCCCGTATGCTCATCGGCGAGTTGGAGGCAACGGAGGGCGAGATAAAGGTTGGCGCTAATGTAAACATAGGTTACTACGCACAGAATCAGGATGACCTGATGGATGGCGAGTTTACGGTATTCGACACCCTCGACCGTGTGGCTGTGGGAGATGTACGCACACGCCTCAGAGATATCCTCGGAGCATTCTTGTTCCGTGGCGAGGATATCGACAAGAAGGTGAAGGTACTGTCGGGTGGTGAGCGTTCACGACTGGCGATGGCACGTCTGATGCTTGAGCCATACAACCTTCTGGTACTCGATGAGCCTACCAACCATATGGATATGCGCTCTAAGGATATCCTAAAGGATGCATTGCAGAAGTTCGACGGCACGGTGGTAGTAGTATCGCACGACCGTGAGTTCTTGGATGGTCTTGTAGACCGCATATATGAGTTCCGCGATGGTGGCGTAAGGGAGTATCTCGGCGACATATGGTACTTCCTCGAGAAGCGCAAGGTGGAGTCGTTGCAGGATATAGAGCGTCACGACAAACCTGCGACACAGGCAGCAAAGAGCGAGGAGACCCCTGCAGCAGGAAAACTATCCTATGAGCAGAAGAAGGAGCAGGAGAAACTTGTGCGCAAACTCCGCAAGGCTGTGGAGAGCGTGGAGGAGGAGTTGGCAAAGGTCGAGAAGGAGATTGCCGATTACGACGCACGTTTTGCTGTGGCTACGGAGTACAACGCCGATGACTATGCAAAGTATAACGCACTCAAGGAGCACTACGACCACCTTATGCACGAGTGGGAGAAGGCTTCGTATGAGTTGGAGATAACCGAACAAAGTTAAAAGAAGATATGGAGAAGGAGAATATTATTTTTGGTATTCGCCCTGTTGCCGAGGCTATCGAGGCTCGCAAGCAGATAGAGCGAATCTACATTAAGAAGGGCGCTGAGGGTGCGTTGATGAACGACCTCAAGGACCTTATGGCACGCCACCACCTATGCTGGCAGGAGGTACCTATCGAGAAGTTAAACCGCCTGACACGCGGTAACCACCAGGGTGTTGTAGCGCAGATGGCCGCTATCGACTACGTATCGGTGGAGGATATTCTGGCTCGTGTTCCCGAGGATGAGACACCACTTATCGTGGTATTTGACGGCGTTACCGACGTTCGTAACTTCGGCGGTATAGCACGTTCTGCAGAGTGCGCTGGTGCTCACGGCCTTATCACTCCGTTGAAGAACTCTGCACCGGTAAATGGCGATGCTATTCGCTCTTCGGCAGGTGCGCTAAACAACATCCCTGTTTGCCGTGTAGGCTCTATCCGCAACACGCTGAAGGCTCTACAAACCGAGGGTTTCCAGATTGTGGCAGCAACAGAGAAGAGTCGTAAGTTGCTCTACGATGCCGACTTCCGCAAGCCTACGGTGATTGTTATGGGCGCTGAGGATAAGGGTATCTCAAAGGAGGTTTTGAAACTCTGCGACGAGCAGTTGGCAATTCCGCTTATCGGTCGCACGGAGTCGTTGAACGTATCTGCCGCAGCGGCTATTATGCTCTTTGAGGTGGTACGTCAGCGTATCGGCGAGTAATGAGCATCGTAAAACATAGATTGGGAGATATAGAGTGTGTGCGATCGCTTCGCGCACGCTCTATTCGTCTTATGGTGCGCGGTGATGGCTCGCTGCGTGTTACATACCCAGCCCTCTCATTACGAAGCCGTGCCATAGCATTTGTGGAGAGCAAGGAGGCGTGGATTATCGCCACACGCCGACGCATAGATAGTCGCCGTGCGAACTACCCCACAATCACGGCAGAGGATGTTAAGCGACTACGCAAGGAGGCTCACGCAACACTTCCACCACTTGTAGCAGAGTTAGCCGCAAGATATGGCTTGCGCTACACCTCGCTACGCATATCCTCGGCACATACACGCTGGGGCTCGTGCAGCGGCAAAAATGGCATCTCGCTATCACTCTTCTTGATGCTTCTGCCCGAGCATCTGCGTGAGTTCATAATACTCCACGAACTCTGCCACACACAACACCACAACCACTCGACAGCATTCCACGCCCTACTCAACACGCTTGTCGGAGGCAAAGAGAAAGCCCTCAACCGAGAGTTGAAGGCTTATCATATTCCGCGCGTGGAGTAACTACTCAATAACACGATAGTAATGTACAGAGATTCCCGTTAGCGATGGATCTACGCCAGCGGTATTATCAGTGTATATAATCTCATTCTCAGATACAAACTCTATTTTTGCAGACATCTCCACCTGCAACTCCGCTGCAGTCTTGGCGTTAGCATTTGCCTGCTCCTCAATCGCCTGCTTGAGCATCGGAATCATCATCTCAAACTCAGGATTCGAAGGTGTCAAACTAATAGAGTCTACAGTGTATGATATAGCCGTAGCCTTCATCTTCAAGGTCTCACCCTCAAAAGTCCAAGTACCATCAGAGGTGACACTCATATCAAAGTTGGCTGTTACGGTTGCATCCAAAGGTATCGACGATGATACGTGCGCCACACTCCTTGATACGCCATCCTCTGAGAACTCAACGGTGCTTTCTCCCTCAAAGCCCTTGATTTCCGACCTCTCAGCCACAACACCCTCGACTGTCTTAAGATTTGTTGACCACTTACCAACGAGACTCTGAGCAGAAGCACTATATGCAACTATCATAAGTAGCATCACAGCTACAAAAGAAAATACTCTCTTCATACTATTATATGGTTTTAATTTCTTCGATATGTGTAAATACGCCATCGGTGTGGATGGTTGGGCACTCGCGGAAGAGGCCAAATACCGCAGAGCCTGAGCCCGACATCGAGGTGTATACCGCACCCTGATTCAGAAGATAGGTCTTTAGCGCTGCAATCTCGAGATGCGCAGCAAGGATATGAGGTTCAAAGTCATTCTTAACACTACCCTGCCACTCATCAATAGGTCGCTTCAACAACTCCGTGAGGCGCACATCGGGGATTCGTGGCTGAACACCGCGATATGCCTCGGCAGTAGAGACACCACCCTCGGGTTTCATAACCACCAACCACAAGCCTCGCAAATCTACATCCACAGGCGACATAATTTCACCCCTACCCTCGCACAACATAGTGCGGTTGTATACAAAGAATGGCGTGTCGCTACCCAACTCCGCAGCGAGAGTGGCAAGAGTTGGTTTGTCGAGATTTAGGTCGTAGAGGTCGTTTATGGCCATTATCACCGCCGTAGCATCCGATGAGCCACCGCCCAAGCCCGCACCAAAAGGCACACGCTTATCGAGCGTAATAGCAACTCCACCTACGCCATAACACTCCTGCATAAGGCGCGCGGCACGCACGCAGAGATTCTTATCCGCAGGGCAGTCCACGACAATACCCTCACCACGAAACTCCACGCCCTCATCAATGCGCTCAACGTTAAGGATATCGTACAGCCCCACAACAGGAAGCATCACGGTCTCCAGGTCGTGGTAGCCATCAGCCCTACGGCGCAGAACATCGAGACCGAGGTTTATCTTGCAATTCGCCTTGAGAATCATACCGACAACGATAGAAGCATTAGCAGGAATAAAAATACTACGGATATAACAATTATCCATACCGTAGACTTCGCCCAGCGGATGGATGTAGCGCCATTGGTCTGCGCACCCACAGCATCGCCACTACACCAACTACTATCCGACTTGAGGTAGTAGATAAGCGACACTAAGCCACAGGGCCAAAAGATGAATAGCGCAACGATACTCCACACGATGCTATTATATGGATTTGCACCACGATGGGCAGTGGATGCATATGCAGAGCCATCAATGTGATAGCCACAATGTGGACATACGTGGATTGTAGATGCTACAAGACCACCACACTCGGGACAAGTTCGTGCTGACATAGTTTATTCAGTTTAGTTTAATACAAAGATACGATTATTTTTAATTATCTATCACCACGCATACATATTTATTATAATAATGAGCCAACGAAGAATATATAAGTAAATAAATTGCAAAAATATTTGGAAAAATAGTTTGGTTTATGTATCTTTGCATAATAGCAAATTTTAATAAAACTAAATATTATGGCAAATCTTAGATTTTTGAAGAAGGAGATTGACTACCGTTTGGAGGAGTTGGCATTTGACTGTCATATGGCTATCTTCGTACAGCCAAACAAGGAGGAGGCTATCGTTGAGTTGATGTCTCGTGGCGTAGAGTTGCGCAACGCCCTCTACCACGCTGCTAACAACCCTGCTGAGCCTAAGAACCGCTCACTCGTAAAGAAGCACTATGCTGCTTTGCGTCGTGATATGGCTTCAAGTTTCGCATCTCTCTTCGCTGACCTCAGCGCAGTTTGCGAGTAACCCACCCAACGGCAAGAGTTTACGGCTTTCGCGTGATAAGGCAGCATCTGCTGCCGCTAACAAAAACAAATGAGAAAGGGCAGTACGCTAAGTACAGCCCTTCCTCATTTTTTTGCCTAGCGTTGCATCTACTACTTTCTAACGCGAAATCGTAGTGGAGCCCTGAGACTCTAAAATCAAAAAATCTTCGCGTGAGAGTTGTCATTCTATCGGCGTCACCAGCGAAGAATTGCATCCTAAGACCTACCTGATAACGTACCTGGCCTATGCAATTCTGTGGCAGCGCCGCCATTAAGTCGAGAGCAGAGGGCGCTCGCGCACTATGCCGAGGCGGGGCGGTGAAAAGCCGACTTTAGTCGGATTAATCTACCATTGTGTAAACCACCTCGATGATACAAAAATGCTAAAGCATTTATGCATCCATTCACATCCACATTCCCCCTAAATCCCCCTTTGCCAAAGGGGGACTTGGGTGACACTATCAAGCACAGCCCTCAATGAATATTCTAGCGGTAGATACCCACGTCGGCGCAGCGAACGTATAACCTCTTGAGGCACAATACCGTGCGTCTCCTCGGTATGACCGTTTTATTTACTGGGTAGTTACGAGAAGTGAGAAAATAATATAGGGCTTGCTCATTCGAACAAGCCCTATATCTATTATAAATTCTCGACTTTACTTTCCCAAAACGAGTTTCTCAATCTCCTCAATCTGCGCCTTGAAAGATTTGTCGGTATCCATCATATCGGCAACAGCCTTACAACTGTGGAGCACCGTAGCGTGGTTACGACCACCAATAGACGAGCCGATGACCGTGAGTGGCGACTTGGTGTGCTGCTTGGCAAGATACATAGCAACCTGACGAGCCTGTGCCACATCGCGAGTACGCTTCGACGAGTTGAATGTATCCTCATCGATATCGTAATACTCACACACTGTGCGGACAATGTGGTCGATGGTAATCTCGCGCTGGGTCAACTTAACATACACCTTGAGGATATCCTTCGCCAACGAGATTGTAACCTTGCGACCGAGGAACGAGGCATTGGCAATAAGCGATGACAACGCACCCTCAATCTCACGAACATTGGCCGAGATGTTATCGGCGAGGTATGCAACAACCTCCTCGGGGATGTTAGCACCAAGACGCTGAGCCTTAGCACGAATAATCTTGAGTTTTGTCTCGTAGTCAGGAACATTGAGGAATGCCGAGAGTCCCCACTTGAAACGTGTCAAGAGACGCTGCTCGATATCCTTCAACTCCACAGGTGGCTTATCCGAAGTGAGGATAAGTTGCTTGCCGGCAAGTTGCAGGTGGTTGAAGATGTTGAAGAAGGCATTCTGAGTACCGGTCTTACCTGTCAACTCCTGGATATCGTCGATGATAAGCACGTCTACCATCTGGTAGAAGTGGATGAAATCGGTAATCTCGCCATTCTTGTATGCAGTCTGGAACTGAGCCTGGAACTTGTTCATTGAGACATACAACACCTGGAGTTCGGGATGACGCTGACGCACCTCGTGGCCAATAGCCTGCACGATATGAGTCTTACCAAGACCCGAGTCACCATATATATATAATGGATTGAAGGCATTGTTACCCGGTGACACTGCGATAGACATACCCGCAGAACGAGCCAAGCGGTTGCACTCACCCTCGATATGGTTGTCGAAGGTGTAGTTTGGATTCAACTGTGGGTCGAACATAATACGACGCAATCCAGGAATCACAAAAGGATTGTGGATGTTTGCCGTATCTGTAGGCTTTGCAAACTGTGGCACTGCAGAATTTGAGGTCTCGGTAGGCTGCTGCGTTGCCTTGCGTGGTACGGCATAGTGCAACTGAGTATCAGCACCATACAACTCCGAGATTATAGGACGCAGATAGTGCAGATAGCGCTTCTCGATGCTTGCCACGAAACTCTCGTTAGGCACGCGAAGACGCAAGTTTGAGCCATCGAAACCTATAGGCCATATAGGCTTAAACCACTTAACAAACTCCTCCTCGGTAATGTTGAGTCGAAGTCTATCCAAGCAGTCTTGCCAAACTTGAGTATATCTCTCTGTCTGCATCATCGTTTCAAAAATTGTTGTATCTTTGCCTAATAATTTCCTCTACATATAGGGCGACAAATCCCCGAAACAGTCTTTAGTCTCTGTTTCAATCAGTTATATATTTTGCCCTGTTTATTTGCTAAAATCACCCAAGACAATCGCTGTCGTTATGGCGTTTTTGACATTGCAAAGATGTGGATAATTTTGTGAAAATAAACTCGAAAAAGAGTTGCAAAATTCGTTTTTTTTAATAAGGCTTTTTCGGCGCATTTTTTGGTAGAAAATTTTATTGACAACTCCTCGAAATTTAATTCGCTGATACTATTATATTTTATGATTTTTTTTAGTATATTTGCATAACATAACTTTTTTGAAAAAATTTTTATCCTAAAACATATATTACTATGGCAAATAATTTAGACCCTCAGGTGCTGGCCAAGGCACAGGCGTGGCTCGACGGCAACTACGACGAGGCCACTAAGGAGCAGGTACGCCTATTGATTGAAAATAATCCTAACGAACTTGTTGAGAGTTTCTACAAGGATCTCGAATTTGGTACTGGCGGCTTGCGCGGTATTATGGGTGTTGGTAGCAACCGTATGAACATCTACACCGTAGGTGCTGCTACTCAGGGACTTGCAAACTACCTCAAGCAAAACTTCGCAGGTGAGCAGATTAAGGTTGCCATCTCGCACGACAGCCGTAACAACTCTCGTATGTTCGCTGAGCGTGTGGCAGACATCTTCGCTTCTAACGGCTTTATCGTATACCTCTTCGACGCGTTGCGCCCTACCCCAGAACTCAGTTTCGCAATCCGCGAACTCGGTTGCCAGTCGGGTGTTATGGTTACAGCATCGCACAACCCTAAGGAGTATAACGGCTATAAGGCATACTGGAACGACGGCTCACAGGTGACATCTCCACACGATGTGAACATCATCGCAGAGGTACAGAAGGTTACCGACGTGGAGCAGGTGCTCACAGGCAAGAACCCTGAGAATATCCATATCCTCGGCGAGGAGTTCGACCAGCGTTACTTGGCTGCCATCAAGGCTCTCTCACTATCACCTGAGGCTGTGGCAAAGTACAACGATATGAAGATCGTCTACACACCATTGCACGGTGCTGGTGTGAAACTCGTTCCTCAGTCGTTGCGTAACTATGGTTTCAACAATATCATCTGCGTAGAGGAGCAGATGGTACTCGACGGCAACTTCCCTACCGTGGCATCTCCAAACCCTGAGGAGCGCAAGACAATGGCAATGGCCATAGAACTTGCCGAGAAGGAGGGCGCAGACTTCGCAATGGCAACAGACCCTGATGCTGACCGCTTGGGCGTTGCTCTTCGCACCGGCAAGGGTGACTATGTGCTCTTGAACGGTAACCAGACCCTTGTATTGCTTATGTGCTACCAGTTGACACGCTGGGCAGAGTTGGGCAAGATTACAGGTAAGGAGTTTGTGGTGAAGACCATCGTAACATCTATGATGCCTGACGCTGTTGCAGAGCACTTTGGCGTTAAGTGCTACAACTGCCTCACAGGCTTTAAGTATATCGCAAAGATTATCCGCGAGCAGGAGGGCTTGACAAAGTATATCGGCGGTGGCGAGGAGTCATTCGGTTATCTCCCTGGCGACTATGTTCGTGATAAGGATGGTGTTGCGGCTATCACTCTCGTTGCGGAGGCTGCAGCGTGGGCTCGCGACACTATGGGCATCACACTCTATGAGTGGTTGCAGCAGTTGTACGTTAAGTATGGCTTCTTCCGCGAGGGCTTGGTGAACGTAGTGCGTAAGGGTAAGGATGGTGCTGCGGAGATTCAACAGATGATGGTTGACTACCGCGAGAATCCTCCTAAGGAGTTGTGCGGCTCACCTGTTGTGAAGATCCTCGACTACAAGACTCTTGAGGAGATTGACGTTCGCAGCGGCGAGCGTAAGCCTATCGAGGGCATCGACGAGAAGAGTAACGTACTCCAGTGGCTCACCGAGGATGGCACAAAGGTTTCTGTGCGCCCATCAGGTACCGAGCCTAAGATTAAGTTCTACTTCGGCGTTAAGGCTCAGTTGGAGAGCGTAGAGCAGTTCGACAAGACCTTGGCGGCTCTCGACGCCAAGATCGAGGCTTTGGCAAAGGAGTTGAATTTGTAATACATATATTTATATATATAAGAAACGTAGCCAACCCATTGGGATTGGCTACGTTTTATTTATCACTCACAAGACCTACATCTTGAGGTACTCTGCGCAATACTGCGCGACGTACTCCTTGAGGGCGGGGGCATCGACAATCTCTATGGAGTTGGCAAGACCAATGTAGAAACGTCCTACGCCCGCGAGGTTATAGACATCGGTGCACAACATCCACGAGTCCTCGCTCTCCTTTGTGAGATAGTCCTTAGCCTGTGGGTACTCATCAAGGAGCAAGTTCTTAGCCCTGAGGTTAAGGCGTAGGCAGATGTTATAGGTGCAACTGCCCGTCATATTGAAGATATCGATATTTCCCGCCTTATGCTCTGCGCTATGCTCCCACGGTGTGGTGGTAACCTCAACATATCCGATGCGCGCGATATTGAAGAGGCGCACAGCACACTTATCCAAGTCGTAGCACCAGATAGAGGTACCGTTGTTAGTAAAGTCGAAGACCTCGACACGGCGGTCACTAATCTTGCAACTATTCGACGACTGGTAGTTGTGGAGCACCACACGGCGCTGCGCACGGATAGCCCTCGACAAATCCTCGACCTTAGAGTCCTTCTTGGCAACAGATATCTTCTTGCGGCTCTCTATACGCATTATAGCGCTCTTACCAATAGCCACAGACTCGGCATATAGTCGGAGGTATGCCACATCGTCGAACTTCACGATGCCAAACTCATATGGCATAATATCCATAGCAACAACCTTATTGTCGTACATAGGGCGCAGTTTGATGTTTGCCACAACGTCGATATCGAAATACTTCTTCGCCTGGTCGGTGATATAGCGGATATAGCCATCCATACCCTTATAGTTGCCGTAGGTGATGCTCTGGAGATGCTCTATATCGTGGTCTATACCCTGAACATATCCCAGGTCGTTAACACCAATGTACAACGTACCACCCTCAGTGGTATTGAGGAACGCGCAGACACCCTTGAAGATATTTACATACTGGCGTTGCTCCTTGGCATTCTGTGGGGCGTGGAAGAACGAGGTCTTGAACTCCTGTCTGTCATTCTCCATACCGAGGTAGACACCATTCTCCTCCTCGAGGTCGGTCTCGCCATCGCTATCCACGGCCAAAAGCGAGATTATCTCTCGCTTGATGATGTTCTGCATAGAACTGTTGATGACATCCTGCAGACGGTTGCTCGACTGCACCAAGATGGCGAGTTTCACAAGGAAGGCATCCTCGTTGTCATCGATAATCCTATCAAGAATCTCGGCATTAGCCTTTGTGCCGTAGGCCTGAAGTATAGATACGATGTTCTGACGACGCACGATGCTCTCGGTGGTCTGCTCGGCGGCATAGTCGGGCAACTCAATCTCGTTGTACTCGCTCTTGGCAAAGTGCAAGAGACCCTCAAGGTAGTCTGCCAGGAACTCAAGATACATAACATCGCGCTCCTTGCCAACAAGCGTCGCAAGCATCATACACACGCTGATGGTGCGGTATACCTCCGAAGGGTTTACGATGCAGTGCTGCTGGTTGAAGACAAGATTACGATACATTGCCTTGATAAACTCGGCGCTGAGGATATTCACATCCTTGCTATCTGACTCATCCTCATATGGGAATTTGCTTGCTCTATGATGCTTCGCAGCGTCGTAGTTCACATCCTCGTCGATAAGTTGCAGGAACTCACCGCTAATCCAGCCATTAGGCGTACCATTCTTGTGGTAACTCATCTGTCCCACTTTTATCTCGGCGCAGTCGCCAAATGCCACACCCTCGACACGCGCAGTGTAGAGGCTTATACCTGTCTCAGTACCCCAGCCGATAAAGTTGAAGTTATCCTGCACCATCATAGCCTTAGCCTTCACCACAGCACCCGACTCAAAAACATCATCCTTGATGTATGCCATAAACTGAGTCATAATCTCAAACTCTCCATCGCCGAGGTATACGGCATCGAACTGGTTGTTGATGTCGATGGCATCCACGAAGTCCTGCTCGTTGTAGAACATATAGTTCTGAGGGAACTTAACAACGCCGGTAATCTGCTGATAGTTCATATCTACGGTCTCCACCTGCATATGTCTACCCTTCTTGCCGATAAGGCGCACCTCCACAATGTCACCCACCTTATAACTCTTCAACTGCGGTCTTACCCTCTGCTGCGATGCCATAAACTCCTTGACAAAGGTCTTGATGGCGGCGATATCGGACTGCTGACTCTGTCTTAGTCTATCGGCCCTCGTTGTTACGATGGTGATAATATCATCCATAACCGACAACGACTCTGCTGTTGCCAACGAGAAATCGGTCTTTGTCGTTGCTGCGAGACTTAGTTTCCTGGACTTCAGTTGCAGTGTTCCGAGCATCACGAAGTTCTCGCCCCTTGCAAAACCAACGTGTGCCGCGATAACATTATTAAGTTTGTGCGCCACGATGTCGGGGTAGAAATTCTCGATATCCGACCACTCGAGGATGCTCTTTGTTGGCAATGTTCCGAGTACGAACCTAAAGGCGTTACTCATAAAGTCGAGACTAATGTTCTTGGGCTCGAGCACCGACAATGAGTATACGAATAACAAAAATGCCGTTCTGTAGTTCTTGGAGTTCTTATCCGCCGAAAGGAGGTAAAGACCCAAGAGACGAGCGATGAATTGCATATGCTCCTTATCCTTGGATAGTGTTTCGTCCTGCACCAGAGGCTGGGCGTGAAACTCCTGGATAAGAGCCTTGATTCTATCCTCTAAGAGGCTGAGCGTTGTGTCGTAAAAACTATCCTTCTCTCGGGTGCTATACGCATACATATAGTGGAGCACCTTGTTGAAGTTTTCGTCGATGTAATCAATTTTCAAATCGAGCCATAGTGGCGTTGTAGTGTTTTCTGACATAGTAATAAGTTTTTAGTTAGAAATTGCTGTTTACGGTAAAAGAGCGGTGATATCACAGTTTCCTATCACCACAGGATAAAAATTCTCATCAAATATACAAAAAATATCAACACCGCACCACACCGCCGCCACAAAAAGAACAATTATCAGCATCTATTCGCGCCACATAAACAACATCGGCAGCCACTGCAAAGTGACTGCCGATAGTTGTTATATACCATAAGGCAACTACACCACTACGAGTACCATTTACATCACCCACTTGAGTAAAGAGTCTACTGATTGGGGGTTAATGCACAGGCAGCAGAATATTATTTTGACTTTACACGCTATTTTTCGGAAATTCTTAGTTATATTTGCACTAAGAACAAACTCTTAAAACATACCATTCTATGGCTTTACACATTATTGATCACCCTTTGGTGCAGCACAAACTCAGCATTATGCGTAATAAGGAGACCTCAACAATGAAGTTCCGCGACTTGCTTCGCGAGATTGCAATGTTTATGGGTTATGAAGTTACGCGCGATTTCCCACTTACATACGAGGAGATTGAGACTCCGCTTATGAAGATGAATGCCCCAAAGATCTCGGGAAAGAAGGTTGTCATAGCACCTATCCTCCGCGCAGGTCTCGGTATGGTTGAGGGCTTGACACAGTTGATGCCATCGGCACGTATCGGACATATCGGTATGTATCGCGATGAGGTGACCTGCCAGCCTGTATTCTACTACTACAAGATGCCAGCAGACAAGGAGCGTCTCGTGATCCTCACCGACCCTATGTTGGCAACAGGAGGTAGCGCGTGTGATGCTATCAAGCGACTAAAGGATGATGGTTACAAGAGTATCCGTCTTATGTGCCTCGTTGCATCGCCACAGGGTGTTAAGGCTGTTCAGGAGAAGCATCCAGATGTAGACATCTACCTCGCATCGTTGGACAACGACCTTAACGACAAGAACTACATCTTGCCAGGTTTGGGTGATGCAGGAGATCGTATCTTTGGTACTCGATAAGATAGAAGCCGCCTAACAAGGTTATTTTGGCGTCTTTGCTGAGATAATAGCGCACCTACTGCCGCTAACGAAATATTTCGCCAATGGGCAGTACGCCAAAGTACAGCCCATCGTCTCAAATTTCGCCGAGCGTTGTATCTGCACTATTCTCTCAACAAATGCACTTGTCCTCAATATGCTCATTTACGCCGAGTAAACTCCGTTTTTTCGATCTTCGTGCGCCTAAAACTAACTCTTGTTAAACGACTTCTAAGAGCAGAGGGTCTGTCTAATGTTAGACAGACCCTCATTCTTTATACATATAAAAATTAATTGGTCTTCTTGCGAGGAATAACCAAGTTAAGGAATACACCCACCAAAGCCGCAAGACCAATACCACCGATGGTGATATTTCCACAAGTCATCTCAGCACCACCGATACCGAAGGTAAGGATGAGCGACGCAATAACCAAATTGCGAGTATCGCCAAGATCCACCTTATTCTTCACCAAACTATTGATACCCACCGATGCGATAGTTCCGAAGAGAAGCAGCATAATACCACCCAAGACAGCCTCGGGGATGGTCTTAAGAAGTGCACTCACCTTACCCAATACCGAGAACAAGATACCGAAGATGGCTGCAATGCGAATCACCGAAGGGTCTGCAATCTTCGTAAGCGACACAGCACCTGTAACCTCAGAGTATGTGGTTACAGGAGGGCCACCGATGAATGATGCCACCATACAGGCCACGCCATCGCCAAGCATCGTGCGGTGCAAACCTGGGTCAGAGACATAGTCCTTACCCGTAACCTCCTGAATAGCGTAGATGTCGCCGATATGCTCGATAACCGGTGCAATAGCAACAGGAGCCATAAAGATAATAGCCTCCCAGCACATCTCGGGACGCACAAAGGCTGGCAGAGCAAACCAAGGTGCATCGACAACACTCTGGAAGTCAATCATTCCAAAGCAGATAGATACGATATATCCCACCACAATACCTGCAAAGATAGGAATCAAGCGCAACAATCCCTTGCCGAAGAGCGACACTGCAACAGTTGTCAAGAGCGCCGTAAGAGCCAACGGCCAGTTGCTCTTTGCCATATCAACTCCCGTACCAGCCAACGACAAACCGATAAGCATAATCACAGGGCCTACCACAACAGGAGGGAACAGACGTGTGATAAAGCCTATACCACGCAGACGGATAATCATACTCATAACGCCATATACCGCTCCCACGGCGACCAAACCTGACAATGCTCCGGGGAGTCCGTAGAGTTCCGACGCTTTGATAATTGGAGCGATAAAGGCAAAACTACTACCGAGGAATACGGGGACTTTGCCCTTGGTAATAAGGTGGAAGATGAGCGTACCCACACCCGCTGTTAAGAGCGCCACCGAGGGATCCATACCCACCAAAAGCGGAACTAACACTGTTGCTCCGAAACCACAAACAAAAACTGTGCTCCGACAACGGTTTTTTGAACGAGACTGAGATTATTACTGTTTTTCAACTGCTAAACTTTTAAAGTATGATACAAAAATAGATAAAAACTTTTTATAGTGGGAATTTTATTTCATTATTTGTTTGTTGCAAAAATTTAGGGAGATACGCCATCGTGGTGGGCAACCTACGACTGAGCGGCCTCTTCTGATGTATCCTCCACAGTACCTGTCGCAACGCTTGTATAGCCACCCTCACCCAATATCTCGTCGATGAAGTTCTCCAGTGGTGACTCCGTGGTCATACCAATCTTCTGGCGGAAGCGGTGACGAAGCATCAGCACACTACGTGGGGCAATGGCCAGAAGTTCAGCAATCTCCTTATTACCCTGCTTGAGGACGATAAGCATAGAGAGAAGTTCCTCACGGCGTGTGATGGATGGCACTCGCTCGCGCAGACGGTACAGGAACAGCGGGTAGAGCATCTCAAAGCACTGGCGGAACTTTGTCTCGCCACTATCTCTGAGGATAAACGGCGTGAGGGTCTCCATCTCCTGTCTATTGTCACTATCGTGTAAGAACTCCTTGAAGTCCTGCGATATCTTCTCCTTCTCGATATTCGCCTCGGCCAACTCCTTAGCCAGCATAGCAAACCTCTCATCGGCCCTGCGCAACTGCATTGTGTAGCGGCGCTTTTGGTAGAAGAGCAGAACGATAACGACAAGGGCGATGACCATTGAGATGGTAATGGCAATCAAGAGCCACAGGCGCTGGTTGGCAGCCTTGAGTTCTGCAATCTTCTGCTCCTGGCGCTCCTGCTCCATATGAAGGTCGACGATGCTCTCCACAAGGTTGAAGTTTAACTTCTTAGCCTTGAATGCCTGCTGCTCTCGGAGCATAAGTGCCACGTAGTCCTCTACACGAGCGTAGTTGTGTTGACGCATATAGTGGTCGAAAATAGGCTCATATTCGAGGTTTATATTCAGCGGTAAGTCACTGGCAGTTAGCAATGTATATAGGCTATCCAACATCACATTCGCATTACGACTATCCCTACGGCTCAGGTATGTCTGCGCTAAGCGATGATAGGCCTTAGCGCGGTTAGCAGTAGTACCCTGCACAGTCACCTGCTCCAACTCCTGAATACCATCAATAACTGTGGCGCCACCCTCGCACATAATGCTGCCGAGCAAGAGATCCACATCCACCATACCACTATTATATGGCAAAGCACGGCATAGTTCGCGTGCTCGTTCGGCATACAACGCCACGGAATCCACCTCGCCGAGTTCGTACAAAACCCTGCTCTTATTTACATATGTCTGCGCCGATACCATAGGGTTTTCGGCCGTCATCTGCTGCTCCACACGCACAGCCTCCGAGGCGTAGAGATTTGCGTACTCGGGGATATCCCAATAGAGGAATAGATCCGTAAGGGCGTGAAGACTATTGATGACACCCAAATCATCGCCAAGCATCTGCGCCTCCACCTTACTCTGCTGAAACAACTCCAAAGCATTATTTAGGAGTCCGTTCTTCTTGTACAACGCTCCGAGCATCGCCTTCACCCACTGCGCTCCCGAGGTGTTCTTGCATAGCAATGCCTGCTGCAGCGCCTCCTCACACCAACCGATAACCTCCTTCTGACAGTCGGGATTGCTGTAGAATACCGCCGCGGCATAGGCGTAGTCGCGGAAATAACGCTCGGGAGTAGCACGATGCAGAGGTAACGCCAGCGCATTGCGCATAGCCTCCTCAGCCTCGCTCATACCCTCGGTGCGCGATAGTGCATAACCCAATACGGAGTAGTAGTCTCGCAAACACTCATTCTGAATCAGTGGCGATGCTTCGTATACCTCCTCCAATGCCGATATGCAGGCCTCTGGCTCTCCCATACTCTGAAAGGTGTTCATCAACTGCACCAGCGCCTCGGTATAGATAAAGAACTGATGATCATCGAGTTCCTCGCTGCACAAAGGCTCTGCAAGGATACTCTTAAACGCCACTATAGCCTCGTCATACTCACCACTACGCAGCGCACCACGCGCCTGCTTAAACAACTCCTCGTTAGCATAACCGGCATACCCGACCAACATAAACGCCACAAGGCATATCACCTTTTTGCTCCAACCAAACAAATTCATACTCTTTTCTTAATTTTTCCGCAAGCAGACCCTCCGCCTCACACGTATTTATACATATTCACACACGCACTAACACGTACACATATGGGCTCTCACACGCACATTCGCACACAAACAAGTTCAAGTTTACACGCAAACACGTACAAGTTCACGCACATACACACACGAAGAAGCACGCTCGCACATCGCAGATACCCCTGCGCTTCGTTGTCACACTTGCAATATTTCGCATTATAATACAAAAGTATGTAATTTCCTCGTCAATACCAAAACTCTGACGATTATAAGCGGTAGAAAAACAAAAAAAGCGGAAACCTTTCGATTTCCGCTTCTGTACCCCCTCAGGTTGTTCCTGTAAGCCTCTGTGTGCCAGGACAGCCCGATTTTCGTACTCTGGTTTGGTTGTGGTCGAGCAAAAATGTCGCATCGCCAAACCTGTGAGAAAGCGCAATGATTT
>JAFOCZ010000039.1 GCA_017380955.1 Alistipes sp. | reverse complement strand
CGCTGCCGAGAAGTAGTATTTCACATCCGCATCTGCCACGAAGAAGTCGTGAAGCACGATGTCGTTCTCAATTCCCAACTCCTTAATGAGTTGAATATATTTATCGCGTGAGGCGTAGAACTCGCCGGCTATGAGTAACTTATGACCATCACGTCGGAACTTCTGCCACGCCTTCAGCAGTGTATCCAATCCCTTATAGTCGCGGATAAGACCGAAGAATAGGGTGTAGCGCACCGCAGGGTCGAGGTCTAACCTCTTGCACGCCTCCTCACGCTCTACACGCGCTCCGAAATTCTCGAACATAGGGTGCGGCGAGAAGAGCGCAGGCGCTGAGGTATACTCCTTCAACTCGCTATGCACCTGCTCCGACATATAGATAAAGCCATCCATCGAGCCGAGGAAATAGCGGTTGAAGATGCGGTCTGTAATATGGTGTTCGTGAGGTTCTACGTTGTCTATTTGGCATATCGTCTTCGTGATGCCGTTACCCCTCGCAATGCGTGCTATAGTTCCGAAACAGGGTGCCATAAATGGTGTCCAATACTTCATAAGCACGATGTCGGGTTGCTTCCTGCGTAACTCCCTACCCACCGAAATCCACGATAGTGGGTTAACGGTAGACACACGACGTGTGATATTCAAATCCGAGGGTGGTGGGGTATCTACGGTTTGACTTTTACCGGGGAATAGAAACTCGGGATATTGCAGCGTAAAGGTGAGGATGCGCACATCGTAGCCGCGCGACTGATACTCGCGAGCCATAGTCTCCATAATCGAAGCCAGACCCCCACGATATGGGTGCGCAGGGCCTACGATGGCTATCTTCAACCTCTTATCCATTCTCCTTACTCCTTAAACTCTATCTTTGCACGGCACAACTTTTTGCCGCTATCTGACGAAATCTCAAACTGCCATACACGACCCTCCGATGTCCAGCCGATGGTCATAACCTCGCCATATAAAGCCTCGGCTATGAAGTTGATATCGAGGCGTATGCCGTTATTTTTCTCAATGAGTTCTATAGGCAGCGCATCGAAGATGAGGTCTACATAACGCAATGTGTTTACGTGGCGGTTGAAGTCGATATCGCTATATACCACAGGGCGTGAAACACTCGCCTGAGACTCTATGTCGCGCAGGCGTGCTGGCGCTGCGATAGGCGATGGCTCAGCAACCATAGCGCGCTCGTACACATCTTTCAACAATGTCATATCCACAGCCTGACGGGTCTCCATATTGAGCATACACCACTGCGATACTCCCGCTGCAACAACATCCTCGCCAACGCGCATCTTGAAGTTTCGTGTCGAAGACAGGCGGTTAAACTCATTAACCCACGTATCTATTTCGATGTCGGTGTATTGGCGTGGCTGGGTGTTGATATCCACCGCAAGGCGCGACAATACCCACGTGAAGGAGTGTCCCTGCAGAGCCTCCACGCCAAAGCCTTTGCGGTGAGCATCAGTACCTGCGACATTGAGCATATAACTGATGATGGATGCCACCGAGGCACGGAGCGTAAAGTCTACATTCTCGGGCTGAATGGTAAATGGATATGATGATATTGTAGCCATAGCGTAACAAATAATTTGTTGAGAGTTATTACACGTTTGTAACGTGAAAATTCCTATTACATTACAAAATTAAGAAAAAAAATCATAATATTTACTATCTTTGCCCCACAATGAGGATATTTCTTATTATTTTAGGTAGTGTCTCTTTGGCACTTGGCTTGCTCGGGGTCTTTCTCCCCGTGCTCCCCACAACACCCTTTCTGTTGCTCTCGGCAGCGGTATGGGTTAAGGCATCACCACGTTTGTATGAGTGGCTATTAAACCACAAACTCTTTGGTGAGTATATTCGTAACTTCCGTGAACATAAGGCAATACCCCTTCACGCCAAGATTATCTCGGTGGTGCTGCTGTGGGCAACGATGAGTTATTGTATCTTTGTCATCGCCAGTGATAAACTGTGGTTGCAGATAGTTTTGGTAACACTTGCCACTGCAGTCACCTGGCACATACTCTCATATGCCACACTTCGCAAGCGCTAATTTCCACCAATTTCCGTGTTAGAAGCATACTAACTACGTTTTTTTATCGTTACACTTGAAAATAAATAACTAAAATAAGAGATTATTAAGCAAAATATAGTATCTTTGCTTGAATAATTGTGCAAACTGTACGAACGAAAACATTTTTTATAAAACTTATTAACTAACAGATCTATGAAAAAACTACTTTTTTCACTCGTAGCACTCTTCATTGGTGTGTCGAGTATCTGTGCGCAGATGATGGAGTTGCCACTCGATCCAGAGGTTCGTGTTGGTAAACTCGAGAATGGTATGACCTACTACATCCGCCACAACGAGAAGCCTAAGGGACAGGCAAGTTTCTACATCTACCACGATGTAGGTGCTATCCAGGAGGAGGATGACCAGCAGGGTTTGGCGCACTTCCTCGAGCATATGGCTTTCAATGGCTCTGTGAACCTTCCTGAGAAGGCTATGATCGAGCAGTTGGAGACTATCGGTGTTCAGTTTGGTTTGAACCTCAACGCCTTCACATCTTGGGACTGCACAGAGTATATGATTAAGGATTGCCCTGTAGCAGAGGAGAAGAACCTCGACTTGGCACTTCTTATCCTCCACGACTGGTCACAGTTCATCTCTTTGGAGGACGAGGAGATTGACTCTGAGCGTGGTGTGATTATGGAGGAGTTGCGTACTCGTGATGGCGCAGGTCTTCGTGCTCAGAACGATATGATTAAGAACTTGTATAAGGGTACTCTCTATGAGCACCGTAACCTTATCGGTTACCTCGATGGCTTGAAGTCTTTCGAGCGCTCATCATTGGTAAACTTCTACAAGAAGTGGTATCGCCCAGAGTATCAGGCTTTGGTTATCGTTGGTGATGTTGACGTTGACCAGGTAGAGGCAAAGATTAAGACCCTTATGGCTGACATCCCTGCTTCACCAGCAGATGCTGCTCAGAAGGAGGTTATTATGGTACCTGCTACCGAGGAGCCTATCATCTCTGTATTCACCGATAAGGAGATGACTCAGTCAAGCGTTATGATGTTTGCTCGCCGCGAGGCACTTCCAAAGGAACTCCAGAACACAGACTTCGGCTACACATACAATCTCATCAACACATTCGTAACTGTGATGATGAACGCTCGTTTCGAGGAGATTGCACAGGCTGCTGATGCTCCATTCTTGAGTGGTGGTATGAGCGAGGGTAGCATCGGTATCTGCCCAACTTTGGAGTCTACAATGTTCTCTGCAACTGCTCACGAGGGTCGCACCGACGAGGCTTTCCGCGCTATCTACACTGAGATGGAGCGTATGCGTCGCCACGGCTTCACTGCTGGTGAGTTCGAGCGTGCTAAGCAGGAGATTTTGCGTTGGTCAGAGCGTCAGTACACTAACCGCAACGATGTTCACAACGACTCATACGCGCAGCGTTACCTCGACCACTATGCTAAGGGTACTCCTATGATGGATGCTGAGACTGAGTGGCAGATCGACCAGATGGTTATCAACCAGATGAACGTTGACGTTATCAACCAGGCATATGCTCAGTTTGTTCGTCCTAACGAGAATCTTGTAATCCTTGTTCGCTCACCTAAGAAGGAGGGTGTTGCAGTTCCTGCTGCTGAGGATATCAAGGCTATCATCGCTGAGGTAGAGGCATCGGAGATTGAGGCATACGAGGATAACACCGTTATCGAGCCACTTATCGACCCTGCTACAAAGTTGAAGGGCTCAAAGGTTAAGGCTACTGCTCAGAACGAGTCTCTCGGTTACACTGAGTGGACTTTGAAGAATGGTATCAAGGTTATCGTTCGCCCATCTACACTCAAGGCTGACGAGGTTACCATCTCTGCAGTATCTAAGGGTGGTCTCTCAATGCTCTCTGACGAGGAGTATTATCAGGGCGCATTCCTTGGTATGATTATGGGTAACTCAGGTATCGGTAAGTTCTCTTCTACAGAACTTTCAAAGCAACTCTCTGGTAAGTCTGCTTGGGCGTCTGTAGGCACTGCTTCTTATGAGCACGCTGTAAACGCTGGTGGCTCACCTAAGGATATCGAGACTATCCTTCAGTTGATGTACTTGAACTTCACATCACCACGTTTCGATCAGACCGACCTCGACAATATGAAGAAGATGTATATCCCATATTTCACAAATATGGAGTCTGATCCTAACTACATCTGCTCTAAGGAACTTCAGAAGACTCTCTACGGCAACAACCCACGCCGTCAGGCAACTTCAGTTGCTCAGATTGAGGCTTTGAACATCCCTGCTTTGCAGAACGTTCACGCTAAGTTGTTCTCATTCGCTGATGACTTCCGTTTCATCATCGCTGGTAATGTTGACCTCAACACTTTGAAGCCACTCGTTGAGAAGTATATTGGCTCACTCCCAACTTCTAAGAATGTGGAGTATGCAGTTGTTGATGATGGCGTTCGCTACGCTGGTAACATCACCAACGAGTTCCGCACAAAGATGGAGCAGCCTAAGGTTTCTGTACGCCTTATCTACACAGGTGCTATGGAGGACAACGCTAAGAACCGTCTTATCGTTGACTTGTTGAGCCGTGCTCTCGACTCACGTTATATGGTTTCTATCCGCGAGGAGAAGGGTGGTACTTATGGTGTATCTGTTCAGGGTGCTGTTGATGAGTATCCTACTGAGAACTACTTCGTGGCTATCGTATTCGACACCAACGACCAGTTGGCTGACGAGTTGGTAGAGATCTGCGATAAGGAGATCCGCAAGATTGCTGAGGAGGGTCCTTTGGCAGACGACGTAGCAAAGGCTAAGGAGTTCTTGCAGAAGAACTACGCTAACGTTCTCGATAACAACAGTGGCTGGGTATCGGCTATCACACGTTGGTACGAGGAGGGTTACAACTACAAGGAGGAGTACCTCGGTATCTTGGAGAGCGTAACTTTGGAGGATGTTAAGGCATTCGCTCAGAAGTTGCTCGACGACAACAACCGTACTCTCGTTATGATGCGTCCAGAGGTTGCTGCAGAGTAACACACGATATCAAATTTCAAATACTGCCTGATGCTTCGGTGTCGGGCAGTATTTTTTTTGTGGCGTGATTAGTGTATGTAAACTCTTGAACTAATTTTATTGTGTTATGAGAGAGTTTACAAAAGGTTTATTGTTGGGTGCTACGGCGATTGTCGGCACAGTCTATCAGAGCGTGGCGTGTACGGGTATATCACTAACCGCTGCCGATGGCAGTTATATCCAGGCGCGTACCATAGAGTGGTCACACGGCGCACTCAAGAGCGAGTATGTCATCATCCCGCGTGGTGAGATGCTGCAGTCCTATACGCCTATGGGTATGAACGGCGTGCGCTGGGAGTCGAAGTATGGTGTGGTAGGTATGGCTGTTGTCGAGAAGGAGTTTATCGCTGAGGGCATCAACGAGAAGGGGTTGTCGGCAGGGCTGTTCTTCTTTCCGCAGTATGGCAGTTATGAGCCATACGATAGCCTCCACGACTCGCGCACGCTTGCCGATTTGCAGGTGGTGCAGTGGATGCTGACGACGTGCGCTACGATAGAGGACGTTAAGCGAGGTGTGCAGAGCCTATCTATCGTAGGCCTCGAGACCTCTGCCGTTGTCCATTGGCGTATCGGCGAGCCATCGGGTAAGCAGGTGGTTATGGAGATTGTCGAGGGTAGGGTACACTTCTACGATAACACTATCGGTGTGCTCACCAATGCCCCAGGCTTTGAGTGGCAGATGGCAAACCTAAATAACTATGTCAACCTCCGCCCTGGTGATGCTTCGCCATATGCGCTCGGTGATGTGACGTTAACACCTATCGGTGGCAGTTCTGCGATG
>JAFOCZ010000038.1 GCA_017380955.1 Alistipes sp. | reverse complement strand
CATACGATATCGCCCTTAGCGATACGGTCGATGTGGTGAATCTGAACACCCACGTTACCTACAGGGTGCTTACCTGAGAATGTGTGATACTCCACACCCTTAACCTCGGCCATATAACCCTCGTCACCCTTACGAGCAGACAAGTGTACCTTACCATCGGTCAAGCGTGACAAGAGAGCCAAACCAGCCTCCAACGCTGCCTTCTCAGTCTTCAACACGAAGTTGTAGTCTGGAGCAAGTGGCGCAGAGTCAAATGCTGACACAAAGATTGCCTTTGGCTGAGCATCTGGGTTAGCAATTACACCAAAAGGACGCTCTACGATGCGAGTCCAGAGACCCGACTCAAGAAGCATCTCGACGATTTCAGAACGTGAAGCCTTGGCATCAACAACCTTAAGGGCCTTGTACACCTGTGTCTGGTCAGGCTCTACGGCAATGTTAAGAAGTTTACGCTTCTCGCCACGGTTGATGGCAGCAACAGTACCGCTGACTGGTGATGTGAAGAGGATGCGAGGATTGTTCTTGTCGAAGAACAATGGGCTACCAGCCTCAACCTTATCACCAACCTTAACCAACAGCTTTGGTGTAACGTTCTCATAATCAAGTGGGCTTACTGCATATGACTTTGCCATTGGAGCATCCTCCACGCGAGCCTCTGCCTTACCAGCCAGCTTGATGTCGAGACCTTTACATAATTTAATGTTTTGCGACATAAAAACTGTTTGTTAGATTAATTGATAGTTTTTTATTATGTGTTTGTTATTTTATGAACCGCAGGGGGTATTCATATTTAATACAAAGTGCGCACGAAGATACTGCTTTTTTTTGAATTGGACAACGATTTAAGATGGTTATTTGGGTTTTCGGCAATAATTTATTAATTTTGTAACATTAATGGCAAGAGTGATGAAGAGGCTTATCGACATACACACCCACAATCCGCACCCCGAAGTTACCTCGCCGCAGATGGCGGGTATACACCCCTGGGATGCCGAGAAGGAGATTCCGCTCCCCGACTTCGAGGAGTGTGACATAGTGGGCGAAACGGGTCTCGACTACGCCTCCACAACCAGCCGTGAGGCTCAGCGCAAACTCTTCGATTTGCACCTTCAGGCCGCCGCACGATTGGGCAAACCTGTTGTCATCCACAACGTGAAGGCCACCGACGATGTGTTGAGAATTTTGGGTAACTACCCCACCATTCGCAAGGTTGTTTTTCACGGCTTTATAGGCTCGGTGCAGATGGCCGACAGCATACTACGACGCGGTTATTACCTGTCGTTTGGCGACCGCTCGTTGCGCTCTCCACGAACACGCGAGGTGATTGCCACGATGGACATCAGAAGGCTCTTCGTTGAGACCGATGACAACCCAAATTTAGAGATCGAGGAGGTCTACAACGAGGTTGCAAAACTACGCAATATGAGCGTTGAGACGCTGGCAGATGAGATAGATAAAAACTACGAAATATTTTTTGCTAAAGATTGATTATTAGACATATGGAAGGATGGCTTGAACGAACTGAACTACTCTTGGGAGAGGAGAAACTCGACATACTTCGCAACGCGCGAGTGTTAGTTGTGGGAGTGGGTGGAGTAGGTGCGTATGCCGCAGAGATGATAGTGCGCGCGGGTGTTGGGCATATGACAATTGCCGACGCAGATAAGGTATCCGAGAGCAATATAAACCGCCAATTAGTAGCGCTTCACTCGACCATCGGACGCGAGAAATGCGACGTTCTCGCCGAGCGTCTCAGGGATATAAATCCTAAGTTGGACCTCGCCATCGTAAACCGCTTTATAAAGGATTCCGAGACCGATGCGCTACTCGATAGCGACAAGTTTGACTATGTCGTGGATGCCATCGACACCCTATCTCCAAAACTCGCACTCATAAAGGGCGCTATGGATCGCGACATACCTTTGGTGAGTTCTATGGGTGCGGGCGCAAAGTGCGACCCCACGCTTATGGAGATTAAGGATATCGCCAAAACACACCACTGTCCCCTGGCGCATATGCTCCGCAAACGTCTGCACAAAATCGGCATCCGCAAAGGCTTCTGGGCAGTATTCTCACCAGAGCCTGTCCGCGAGGGCGCTATGATTCTA
The DNA here is from genome assembly GCA_017380955.1 of Alistipes sp. Classification (GTDB taxonomy): domain Bacteria; phylum Bacteroidota; class Bacteroidia; order Bacteroidales; family Rikenellaceae; genus Alistipes. The sequence continues at coordinate 2,685 of JAFOCZ010000038.1, read as the reverse complement.
TGCGAGGAGCAGAATAAAAAGTCGAACGTAGGCACTATTTCCTATATTCCTGCGTTATTTGGTATAGGCTGCGCATCGGTTGTGGTGCGTGACCTTATTGGAGAATTTAAAAACGAACCTAAAACTGAATAGATATGAAGAAAATAGTCTTTTTGGATGAGTATAGCATCGCAGGTCGCAACTTCGAGAAAGTGACCTCACAGGGTGAGTATATCGCCTATGATTTCACACGCAAGGAGCAGGTTGTAGAGCGCCTCAAGGATGCCGACATCGCCATCACAAACAAGGTGGTTATCGACGGCGAGGCAATGCGCCAACTCCCTAACCTTAAGTTGATTTGCATCGCTGCAACAGGTATGAACAACGTAGACCTTGAGACCGCTAAAGAGTTGGGTATCGAGGTTAAGAATGCTGTGGGTTACTCTACAACATCTGTTGCCGAGACCACCATCGCATCGGCACTCGCCCTTGCGCGTAACGTTGTATATTTCGACGAATATTTCCACGACAAGCGCTACTCACAGGCCGAGCGCGCCTTCTGCTACGACCGCCTTACATTCCAGATTAGTGGCAAGCGCTGGGGTATCATAGGTCTCGGAAACATCGGTCGTGAGGTGGCACGTCTCGCCTCAGCATTTGGCTGCGAGGTGCGCTACTACTCTACCTCGGGCGTTAAGCGTCAGGAGGTATACGAGGCTATGGAGTTGAAGGAACTCCTCGAGTGGTGCGACATCCTATCGGTACACTCACCACTAAACGACCAGACACGCGGCCTTGTTGGTGCTGAGGAACTTAGCGTTATGAAGCCTTCGGCAATTGTCATCAACGTGGCACGCGGTGGCATCATCGACGAGGCGGCTCTCGCCGAGGCTCTCGACAATGGCACTATCGCCGCTGCAGCCCTCGATGTCTTCTCCGTAGAGCCATTGCGTGAATCACCGCTCTACAACATCAAGGATCGATACCGCCTGTTGGCATCACCACACAACGCGTGGTCGGCGGCCGAGGCTATCGACAACCTTATCGACTGCATCGCAAACAACATATCTCAATGGTTAGAGAAAAACTGCGATTAAGAGAGGTTATACTCCTACTATTTCTGCTACTTCTGAGGAGTGTAGAGCCTCTATACTCCTCACCACCACCCTTGGATTCGTTAAGTCATAGACTATCCATAGAGTTGTGCCCAGCGTATAACTTAGTCACCAACCACGAATTCCATAATCACGATGCTGATGGCGATAAACTCTACTCGAGTTTATCGCTTCACGCTCGTTATGCCTTCTCCTTCGACAACGACAGCCGCATAGGCTCGCGCTACCCCACCACCTACCAGGGTATAGGCGTTGCAGCATACTCCTTTGGCGACCACAACTATGTAGGCACTCCCATAGCCATATACATCTTCCAAGGTGCGCATATCACAGATTTTAACGATGCCCTATCGTTAGGCTACGAATGGAACTTTGGATACTCCTGGGGCTGGCATCCTAACGTGGCTATGAACTCCAAATGGAATGTCCTTATCAGCGTGGCACTGCCATTTACGTGGCATATAAACCCACGATGGGATATTTTGCTTATCCCCGACTTCACACATATGTCCAATGGCGACACCTCATTTCCGAATGCAGGCGCCAACCTCTTCGGCATACGCATAGGAGCCACACGACTATTCAACGACCAGCACAAAACCACCAAGGTGCGCGAATACGCATTTACCGATACGGAACTATCCTCCAAGACCTTTGGCGAACGTCTCTCGTACGATATCATACTCTACGGAGGCTGGCGCGCCGATAGATTCTCGGATGACAACTTCTACATTATAAATAAGCCACACCCCTTGGGCGGTTTACAACTTCAGACGCTTTTTCACGCCAACCATCACTTTGCCATTGGCGCATCCATAGACACACAATACGACAGTAGTCTCAACCTCTATGCCACAGGCAACAACCCCGATACCGACACCGTTTCGATATCCTCACCCTCGATGTGGCAACAAACCGAGGTAGGCATATCGCTCCGTGGCGAGATTACAGCGCCTATATTCTCCGTTGGCGTGGGCTTTGGTGTCAACCTCTTCAAGCACGGATATGATATGAGCCGCATATATACGCAATTCTCGCTCAAAGCCTTCATCACCAAACGAATGTTTCTATACATCGGCTACCGCTACAACAGCAAACAATATACCCATAACCTTATGTATGGTTTGGGCATAAGGATACAAAAGAGATAGGGTCTACCCAATGGATAGACCCTATCTCTTTGTCGTATAACAATTGACTACTTAACAACAGTACCCTGGTTCTCCAACTCGCGAACATCGCCGCGGAAAGTACCTTTGATAGCGTTGTCAGCGTCGTCCTTACCATCAACAGTGATAACGATCTGGCCGCCAACCTTCTCAACCTTAATAGTACCATCTACGATAGGAGCGGTATGTTCCCAATCAATCTGACCACTTACGCACTCCATATAGAAGGCGTTGAGCATCTGGCTATCGTCACGCAAACGACCTGCAGGGAATGTCCACTCCATCTCCTTAGTTGGGTCAGTGAGTGTGTACTCGCCGATGAAGCCCTCAGTGTTGTTGAAGCCACCCACTGACTTAGGAACGATGAAGTTAAAGATGAGGTATACACCTGAGAATGTGGGCTTATCCTCAATCATATGCAT
>JAFOCZ010000037.1 GCA_017380955.1 Alistipes sp. | reverse complement strand
ACTTATAGGTCGCGAAATCCACCACATAATATCGTAGGGCTGTACACCGTCGCCACCAAGTGCAGAGAACATCTCGATGATAAAATCAATAATCTTCAAGCCAGCCCAAATTAGTAGGGCAATAGCGGAAATGTTAAGAAAAAGATCCATATAAATGAAATGTTGTAATTAAATTTGTATTATCTCTACAAAATTAACAAATCTATACGGAAATAGCAAGTAATTTTGATAATAAATTTTCGGGGAGGGCGAATGGTTGTCAACGTATTGTATATGAGTATATTATTGAGTTTTTCTTCGTTGCACGTTTGGTATAACGACATATATATATTATCCGCCTCCTGTACCTCCTGCATCTTCCTCCTCTCCCGCAAAAGCGGCTGCTATAAAACAAAAAAAAACTCGGGCACAGAAGTGTCCGAGTTTCTCTATTGCGAAGAGGATTACTTCAACTTTGCAGCAACCTTCTCCAACATATCCTTGGTCATAGACTCCAAGTCCCACTCAGGCTTCCAGCCCCACTCCTCGCGTGCGCAAGTGTCGTCCAAAGAGTTTGGCCAACTGCGTGAAATCTGATCCTTAACAGGGTCTACGTTGTACTCCATCTGGAAACCAGGAACGTGGCGCTCAACAACCTCGCGGATGATCTCTGGGGTGAAACTCATAGCAGCGATGTTGAATGAGTTGCGGTGCTTCAACTTTGCAGGGTCTGCCTCCATCAACTCTACTGTAGCGCGCAACGCATCAGGCATATACATCATATCCATATATACATCTGGAGCGATGTTACATACGAACTTATTGCCCTTAACAGCCTCGTAGTAGATCTCTACTGCGTAGTCTGTAGTACCGCCACCAGGGAGTGTCACGTTAGAGATGATACCTGGGAAACGTACCGAACGTGTGTCAACGCCGAAGCGTGTGTGGTAGTAGTTTGACAACAACTCACCAGTAACCTTACATACACCGTAGATGGTGTTAGGCTGCATAACTGTGTCCTGAGGAGTCTTGTCGCGTGGGAAATCACCACCGAAAGCACCGATAGAACTTGGAGTGAATACTGCGCAGTTCTTCTCGCGAGCAATCTCCAATGAGTTCTCCAAAGCGCCCATATTGATGCGCATAGCCAACTGTGGGTTCTTCTCGCCAGTTGCTGAAAGAAGGGCAACGAGGTTGAAGATAGAGTCGATGTTGTACTTGTTTACAACCTCAGCATACTGCTTTGCGTCGAGTGCGTCGAGTGACTCGAAAGGACCAGCCTCAGCCAATACTGCGTTGTGCTTAACGTCTGTTGCAACAACATTCGATGCTCCATAGATTGAGCGAAGATATGGTACCAACTCAGATCCAATCTGACCACCGGCACCCAAAACCAAAATACGCTTCATTTGATTTGTTTAACGATTAGTTATATGTACAAAGTTTAAACTCTTTTTCCCATTGTGTGGCTATGCCCTGTGTCGTGGACATAGCGTTTCACATTGCAAAGGTAATTATTTTTGGCAAATTATACGCATATGTACCAATTTTTTTATTTATCGCCATAAAAATTTTTTCAAAAAATTATGAGAATTACACTTTTTGTCTATCTTTGCATCGTTTTTAAAAAAAAACTACAAAAACCAATTTAAAACTAAAAAAATTAAAAATGAGAATTATTACTCGCAAAGCACTAACAGTGTGCTTGATGTTTGCTGCGGCGCTCGCCGTAGGTTGTTCGAAGGAGGCGCCAACAACGCCAGAGCCAACACCAGATCCAGACCCAACGCCAGAGCCTCCAAAGGAACTTGTGGAGGGTACGTTTGAGGTTGTGGTAGACGAACTTACCGAGAGCACCGTGACAATCACCATCACCCCTTCTGCCGAGGTGGACTACTACTATGCTTGCCTTGCGTCGGATACTGCGAAGTATCTCGGTGGCGAGGATGTGGCAATTGTTGATGATCAACTTAGCAACCCTAATGCCGCGCAGATGATCTTCCGCGGTGAGCAGACCCTTACATTCGGTGGTCTTATCGCACACTCACACTACCGCTTGCTCTACTTCCAATACGATAGCGAGAAGGAGAATATCTTCGGCGATTTGCACCGCTCGGATCGTATCACAACACCTGATGGCACTGAGGAGTTTGCAATCGACGTAACAAACATCACAGGTATCAGCGCAGATGTTAAAATCACTCCTAATGACCCAGAGATGAGTTACTTCTGGTGGATTGAGGAGATGGAGCAGTACGACGAGTGGTTCGACAATAGCGACAACCTCCTTATTCAGAACGACTTCGGCTTCTGGCAGTACTACGCCGACTTGGAAGGTCTGAACTGGAAAGAGGTGATGGGTTGGGACCTTACAAGTGGTGTTACAGAGGATAACTCTGACTCGCTTTACAACCTCTTGATGTGGGATAACGAGTATATGGTATATGTATATGGTCTCGACTCTGACGGTAACCTCCTAACACAGATGACCAAGAAGGAGTTCAAAACCAATCCAAAGCCTGCGGCAAAAGATGTGACCTTTGACGTTAGCATTGAATCAACAGAGTGGGATGTAGCATTTAATAAGTTTGCCGTATCAGCAAAGATTACCCCTTCAGATCCTGAGGCAAAGTTCTATGTGACAATCACTAATATGAGTTGGTATGATTGGTATTTTACCTCTGACAACACTGGCCGTAGCGACGAGGAGTATATCCAGTATCAGATTCTTCTCAACGCCTCAAAGCAGTCGTGGGAACTTCTCGAGGACTTCCGTATGCAGGGTGAGACCGTTTACAAGCCACACGAGTCACGTAACCAGTACTTCAGCCCTAATCGTGAGTATGGTGTATTTGTCTTTGGCCTCGATGAGAATGGTCCAACAACACCTCTCAAGATTTACGAGTTCACAACTCCACAGCGCCCAACACAGGAGGAGTAGTTCCTGAGAAATTTTACTAACCAACATACCTAAAACTAAAATTATGAAAAAGTTTATAACATTGGCCCTCTTTGCTGCATTGGCATTGGTGGGTTGTAAGGAGACAAATGAGCCTGCGCCACAGCCGCAGCCAGACCCAACTCCTGAGGTAACACCTACGTTGACACTCGAGTCTGAGGCTCAGATGGAGTTCGGATATGAGGGTGGTCAGGGCATTATCGAGTATTCGTTGGAGAATGCTATCGAGGGCGCTACGCTCACCGCAGAGTGCGAGGCAGGATGGGTATCGAATATCGCTTGCGCCGAGACTGTTACCTTTGATGTTGCGGAGAACGACACCGAGGAGGCTCGTGAGACTGAGGTAACCGTAAAGTATGACGATGCATTGTTCGTGGTTACCGTTAAGCAGGCTGCTAAGAGCGTAGTGCCAACCCCAGAGCCAGAGTTGGCAACTATTACTCTCGAGGTGGAGAACGTAATTTGGAACAATGCTGATGTAACCGTAACTCCATCGGAGGATGTTGAGTATATCCTTGGCGTTATGACAAAGGAGGATTTTGCTCCATACGCAGAGGATATCGAGTCACTCGTTGCTGCACGTGTAGAGGAGTGGAAGGAGACTGCACAGGAGTACCAGGATATGGGTTACGATGATCCTTGGCAGTACTATTTGAAGAACGAGCAGCGCTCTGGCGAGAGAACATATAGCGTGAAGTATGACTCGCTCTACAATATGTCTTGGGATACGGAGTATGTTGTTTACTGCTTCGGTATGGATGACGAGGGTGAGCAGACTGCTTATGTAGTTATTGAGGAGTTCCGCACAGAGGCTCCAGTGCCAACGTCAAATACCTTCACAATCACCATCGACGCTATGACAAAGTCTTCGGTAGAGTTCACCGTGGAGCCTACAACCGACGACCCATACTACGTGACTATCGAGACTGTAGACGTGTTGGCACCTTATGGTCCAGATAAGGAGCAGTCATACGAGGATATGGTAAGATACCTCACTCCAGAGTATGATATGACTATTGAGCAGCGTACATTCACAGGTAAGCAGACAATCACCAATAGCGACCTCGGCAAGAGCGTAAATGGTTTCAAGACTTATCGTATTGTTGTTTGGGGCTTCGAGAATGGTCCTACAACCACAGTCTTTATGTCTGAGGAGTTTAAGCCTGCAGACCCTGAGGTAGACTTCGAGCCAGCAATCTACGTAGATGAGTATAACTATCGCAAGGTTATCTACAGCGTAGTGCCTAATAGCAGTGCTACCTACTACCACGCATTGCACACCGCAGCCGAGGTAGGTGAGGATGGTGGCGCAGCACTTGCAGCATCACTCATCGAGGGTAACATTAACGCCAACCTCATCAGCGGCACAGTACAGAAGGAGGTAGAGGTACAGGCCGAGAGCGACTACTATGTTGTTGTCTTTGGCTACAACCCTGATACTAAGAGTATGACCTCAGAGGTATTCCTCAGCGAACTTATCACAACACCAGCAGAGCCAACAGAGGCTCTAACACTCGATGTTGAGGTTACAAACCTTGCGTGGAATGGCGCAGATATCTATGTCACTCCAAGTAGCGACTTCCGCTACTATTATGAGTGCCGCACACGCGCTAAATTCGACGAGCGTTATGGCTCTGCCGATGCATTCTACCAGAAGGTATACGCAGGCTGGGAGAGCGACGCAGCATCTTATGGCAACGATGTGGCTACCGTTGCGTCGTGGTATACCAACGAGGGTAGCGGCGTTGCCGATATCGGTCAACTTCGCTGGAGCACCGACTATGTATTCGCAATCTTTGGTATTGACGCCGAGGGTAACCTCGCAACAGAGGTGATACTTAAGGAGTTCACAACACTAACCCCTGCACAGTCATCAAACGAGTTCACAATCACCATCAACTCATTCACTAAGTCATCGGTTAACTTCACTGTTACTCCTACAAACAACGATCAGTATTACGTTACTGTAGAGAAGGTTGGCACTGTTAGTGGCTATGGCCCTGATCAGGATAAGTCGTATGACGACCTTATCGACTACCTCCTTCCAGAGTATGAGAACCAGCTCTCACAGCGTCTATTTAGTGGTGAGCAGACCATCAACAACAGCGACCTTGGCAAGAGCGTAAACGGCTTTAGCGACTATGTTGTCGTTGTTTGGGGCTACAACAATGGTCCTACCACAACTGTGTTTATGTCAGAGGCATTCCGCCCTGCTGATCCAGAGTAGTCCGATACTTATATATTAATATAGGATGAAGAAGATACTTATTCTTATAGCAATGGTACTCGGTGTTGCGTCGTGCAGCACCGAGAAGCCAACACCTGAGCCAACGCCAGATGCTGAGGCGGTGCTGACACTTACATCCGAGGATTCGCTATGGGTGGAGGCCGAGGGTGGCACAGGTGAGATTACCTATACGCTCGAGAATGCCAAGAGTGGCGTAACACTCGAGGCGGTTAGTTCTGTGGAGTGGATTGAGGTAGAGGTGGGTGATGTTATCACCTACGAAGTTGCTGCAAGCGATGTTGAGCAGGAGCGCCGTGGTACTATCACCGTAACATATGGCACTCAGAGTTTCTCGGTGAGCATCAAGCAGCGCGCTATGTTCAATGTAGATGTGACCTTCGAGGCTGAGAGCCTCAATGGTAGCAGTTACTTTGGCAAGGTAGAGAATGCCGATATCTATCGCTACAACGTTATGCTCTCAACAAAGGGTGTTAACCAGAGCGGTAATCTCTATCCCGACGACTCATACTACATCTTTGATGTCTACGCTGCGGCAGGTGCAGAGGGTGGTGTGGCAACGCTCCCTGTCGGCGAGTATTCGCTTGGCGCAGAGGTCGTTGCAGGTGTAGTGTATAGCGGCAATAGCAAATTCATAGAGACAAGCCAGAGCGGCAGAGAAGCACTTTTTGAGGACGTGCGCCTTATTGTAAGCGAGGGGCATATCGAGGCATATGTCACCCTCGATAATGGTGAGAAGCACTACGTAACCTATAGCGGCGACCTCACTATAGACCCATATAAGGCCGAGAATACCGATGGCTACAGCACGCTTCGTCGTGACTACTCGTTCGACATTAGCGGTGGTGTGTTTGTAGGTGCATATGTTGGTAGTATGTACTACTCGAGCGCAGATACCTGCCAGGTATACCTCTTCGAGGAACTTGACCCCGTGACTGGCGAGGAGTTTGGTGATGAGTTCCAACTCGACCTTCAGTTGCCACGTGGCGGTAAGGATATATGTGGCACCTATACACCAGGCACTACCGCTGGTCACTTCCTTATCGGCACTATGGAGGATTTGGGTGGTGGTCAGTATATGCAGACCAACACCTGGTATATGACCGCTGGCTACTTGGACTTCGCACCACTTGTGGATGGTACTATCGTCGTGGAGAAGGATGAGAACGATGTCTACATCTTCACTATCGACTGCGTCGACGACGAGGGTAACAAAATCTCGGGAGTGTTCCGTGGTACAGGCAAGTTTGTTGAGTGGTAAGATTCTAATTAGTAATTAGTTAATTAGTAATGTGTCGCCTCGTTGAGGCGATGATAAGATGGGGATTGATGGGGACTAATAGGGATTGATAGGGAACTACCCATAACTACCCAAAAATAAACCGCGCGCTCCGCGCACCCTACTTTTCAGTTTTCAGTTTTCACTTT
>JAFOCZ010000002.1 GCA_017380955.1 Alistipes sp. | reverse complement strand
GCAGGAGCATAGGAAAATACTCTGCTGTGATGCTCACCATCTTATTCCATACCGTTTTAGTCATCTCGGTCACCTCGCTCGCCGATGCAGATGCCTCAGCCTTGTTGATGCAATAGCATCCCTCTTCATCAGCAACCAAAACCTGCTCCTCGATAAGCAAGCGTGGCACAACAGCCCTCCAACGCTCTGTAGTCTCTTCACTATGCGCCTCCATTGCGTCAGCATTGCTCAAGAAACCAGGGAACTCCTTCGCAAGACGGGTAGGAATTTCCACGACAATGGTGTCACGAGGACTCGCCTCCAACTTCGCCATAAACTCAGCATCCTCTTTCAAGTTGTCGAAATGCCAAGTTGTCTGGATATACTCGTCCTCCACCAAGTCATTCACAGAGTTGGTAACACTATCTGTACTCGAGAAGAGTACAAACAGTGTGGCGAAGACGAATAACAAGAACATATTTAGTTTGAGAGGGTGCTCCTGCGAAAGGAACTTTCCTGCGTTGTACTCCTTGGTGAGGTGTCCTGGTCTGCGAATCAAACCCCAGAGTGTCGATAAGAATTTTGGATCCCAGATAAAGGCGTTGTTGAAGTATTCCAAAACGAATGCTCCAACGGATGGTGTTTTGCTTACTGCCCCTTGTCCACACTCGTGGCAGAACATTCCTTTGAGTTCCGTGCCACAGTTCAGACAGTGGGTATATGGTAGGTTGCTCTGTACCTCGGCAACCTCGTTGTTTTGTGCCTCTTTGCTCATTTGGGTAAAATGATGAAAAAATAATAATTGTTTTGTCCTTTTTGCTCAACAAATGTAGTTTGATTATGCAAAAGAGTCAAATTTATGGTGTTTACATTTTGGTTTACATTTGGCGTTGTAGCACTAAAAATCAATCTGTAATGTGAAATGTAAGCATATTTTCCATCCCTTTTGTATATATTTTACTATAAATCGTAGTCGCAGCGAGGCAAAAAATACCCCCCCCTATGGGTTGAAAAATTGGTCTTTTTGGCGTGAAAAATGCTATGTTTGTTCTTATTTGGAACAGAGATTTTTTTACCAAAATAATGGAGAAATGGTCCATAGGTAACTATGAAGATGGTGAGAAAGCGAAAACAACGAGTAGTTTGGGATGGTTGCTCAATATGCCTCGTGTGTAACTAATTGAAATATAATCATATATAGTTGGGTATAGATTTTGCTTATAGTCGAATAAGAATATATGATTAAAGATTTTGCACAAAATATTTTGAGGTTAACTTATTTGTTGTACCTTTGCAGTCGAAATAAGATTTGATTATGAGAATTTAAAACACGATAAACGAAACTTATAATAATATATATTAATAAACTAATAAAACTTTAAAACTATGACTTCAATTATAAACGCAAACCTTCCAGAGTTCAAGGTACAGGCTTATCACAATGGCGCTTTCACAACCGTTTCAAGCGACGACGTTAAGGGCAAGTGGGCAATCTTCTTCTTCTACCCAGCAGACTTCACATTCGTATGTCCAACAGAGTTGGTAGACCTCGCCGAGAAGTATGAGAAGTTGAAGAGCCTCGGTGTGGAGGTGTACTCAGTAAGCACCGACTCACACTTCGTACACAAGGCTTGGCACGACGCTTCGGAGAGCATCCGCAAGATCAACTACCCAATGCTTGCAGACCCTACAGGTGTCCTCAGCCGTGGCTTCGGCGTGATGATCGAGGAGGATGGTATGGCATACCGAGGCACATTCCTCGTAAACCCAGAGGGCAAGATTAAGATTGCCGAGATTCAGGATAACAGCATCGGTCGCAACGCAGATGAGTTGGTGCGTAAGGTAGAGGCAGCGATCTTCGTGGCTAACCACCCAGGTGAGGTGTGCCCAGCGAAGTGGAAGCAGGGTGCAGAGACTCTTAAACCAAGTATCGATTTGGTAGGCAAGATTTAATAACTATAACTGAGGGGTGTTTAGATAACGCCCCTCGATAAATAACAATTCACGACTATGTTAGACACAGCAATCATACAGCAAGTTACCGATATATTTCGCAGTTTGGAGTCACGATATACTCTCTCGGCGCACATCTCACAGGAGCATAGCGCCGCGGCAGAGATGCGTGAGTTCCTCGCAGATTTCGCCACTACATCCTCAAATATCACCGTTGAGACTCAGGATGCTGAGGGCAACACCCTCTACTTCGATATCCTCAAGGATGGCGCACCAACGGGCATTACCTTCCGCGGTATTCCCAATGGTCACGAGTTCACATCTCTGCTCCTCGCGCTGCTAAATGCCGATGGCAAGGGTAAGAATCTTCCGGATGAGGGTATAGCGCACCGTGTGAAGGCATTGCAGGGTGATATTCATCTGCAGACCTACATCTCGCTGAGTTGTACAAACTGTCCCGATGTGGTGCAGACGCTCAATATCTTTGCGTTGCTGAATCCAAATATCCGTCACGAGATGGTTGATGGAGCGTTGTTCCAGGATGAAGTGAATGCTAAGGGTGTTCAGGCGGTGCCAAGTGTCTTTGCTGATGGTGAGTTGTTGCACGTTGGTCGTGGATCTTTGGGAGAGTTACTCGAGAAGTTGGAGGCAAAGTACCCATCTTCGGGTGGTGATGCCGAGACATCGGATGCTCCACAGCGCAACTACGATGTTGTGGTGCTTGGTGGTGGCCCTGCAGGAGCCTCTGCGGCTATCTACTCAGCGCGTAAGGGCTTGAAGGTGGCAATCCTCGCGGAGCGCATCGGAGGTCAGGTGAAGGAGACTGTAGGCATCGAGAATCTCATCTCAGTGCCTTATACCACAGGTAGCGAGTTGGCAGATAACCTCCGTACACACCTAACGCACTATCCTATAGAGTTATTCGAGAATCGTCGCATCGAGACCACAGAACTCAAGGGTAAGGAGAAGTTGATTCGCGTTACGGGTGGCGAGACCTTCAGTGCTCCGGCGGTTATCATCGCCACAGGCGCTGGATGGCGACGTCTCAATGTTGAGGGTGAGGCGGAGTATATTGGTCGTGGCGTGGCGTTCTGCCCACATTGCGATGGTCCGTTCTACGCTGGTAAGCGTGTTGCGGTAGTTGGTGGTGGTAACTCGGGTATCGAGGCGGCTATAGACCTCGCAGGTATCTGCCAGAAGGTAACCGTTATCGAGTTTATGGATAGCCTCAAGGCCGATAAGGTGCTTCAGGATAAGGCACGCAGCCTGCCAAATGTCGAGATTCTCACCTCTACGCAGACTATGAAGGTTGTGGGTAATGGCGAGAAGGTAACAGCCTTGCAACTCAAAAACCGCGAGACTGACGCAGAGCACACCTTAGAGTTGGATGGCGTATTTGTGCAGATTGGTCTTAGCGCTAATAGTCAGCCATTTGCGGAGTTGGAGAAGACACGCATCGGCGAGATTATCATCGACGCACACTGCCGTACAAACATCGAGGGCGTATATGCCGCAGGTGATGTCTCATCGGTGCCTTATAAGCAGATTATCGTGGCTATGGGCGAGGGCGCTAAGGCGGCGCTGACGGCATTCGACGATAGGGTGCGAGGTGTCATTTAAAGAATAAGGGCTTGTTCAACCAGTGGTCGGACAAGCCCTTAACTTTTAATACTTAGAGATGAAATCTACGATAAGCCTAAATGTAGGCTCGTAACTGCAGAAGATGCAATTCTCAAATGTGTCGTAGATGGTGTGGTAGTATTTGAAGGCATCGCCACCCTCGTTCATAAAGAATATCGTAGGCACGCCACGCACAGCAAAAGGGTAGTGGTCGCTATTGTCGGCAAGAGGCTGACGGTCTAACTTCTCGAAGTAGTGCTCCGTGGTGTTGATATCCTCAAGTAGTGTGAAGCCTCTCTCGCCCTCGGTGTTAACCTCGCAGTATAGTGCAGGGTTGTTATCGGCAATCATATCCAGGTTAACGAGGTAGCGCACATCCTCCAATGCAACAGTAGGGTGCTGGGCAAACCACTCCGAGCCACGGAGGTTGGCATCCTCGCCTGAGAATGCCACGAAGTAGATATCATACTCAGGCTTGTTCTTGGCGTAGTATGCTGCAAGGGTTATGATGGTTGCAGTGCCCGATGCATTATCGTGAGCGCCTGCATAGTAAGTCTTCTTGCCAAGTTTGCCGAGATGGTCGTAGTG
>JAFOCZ010000036.1 GCA_017380955.1 Alistipes sp. | reverse complement strand
AGCGCCATAGAGGCACGCATCCGCGAGGAGGGCTACATTCAGGACCCACACGTCAACGTGCGCTTTGCGGAGTTTACGGTGTCGGTTGTTGGTGAGGTTATGCGCCCTGGACGCTACAACATCTCTAAAGACCAAATTACGATTTTCGACGCTCTGGCTTTGGCTGGCGATATGACCATCTATGGTAACCGCGAGACTGTGGCCGTAGTACGCGAGAAGGAGGGTAAGAATGTGATTATGAAGATAGACCTTCGCAGTGCCGACTGCTTCTCGTCACCCTGCTACTACCTCGAGCAGAACGACATCATCATCGTGAGCCCTAACAAGTATCGTGCTGCCACAGCAGAGATAAACCAAAACCGCTCGTTCTGGATTTCACTCACCTCGACAGCCATAGCGCTTGCTACGTTGCTACTCACAGTATTCAAATAAGCCACTGATTACTAAACTATTGCATTATGATAGAGACTAACGAGTCGTTAAATAATAGGGATACGAGCGTAGAGCATCTCTCGCTCTCGGACCTCCTCCACCTGGTGCTATCGAACTGGTATTGGTTTCTGATATCGCTGGCCGTATGTGGCTGCGTGGCGCTCTTCTACCTCGAGAGCACAGCACCTACCTATCAGCGTAAGGCCACCGTACTTGTGAAGGACTCACGAAAGGGCTCGAGCAGCGAGGTTACGGCATTCAACGATATCATAGGAAGTATGGGGCGCCGCTCGGTGGATAACGAGTTGCACATCTTCAAGTCACGACATATTATGGAGCAGGTGGTCGATAGGTATAATCTCACCACACGCTACCTTACGACCAGAGGTCTGCGCACCATAGACCTATACAACATTTCCCCCTTTGTCGTGGAGTTCATATCTATATATGAGCCTAACAGGCCCATTACCTTTGAGTGCACGATAGATGGCAACAGACTACACCTCTCGGCATTCAAGGACTTCGAGAATTTCGAGGTGGATACAATGGTGGATGAGGTTATCTCAACACCTATAGGTGATATTAAAATAGAGCAGACGCCCTATTTCAGTGCGTGGGACAACACCACAGTGTCGGTCATCAAGATGCCTTTGAACGAGGTTATAGAGTCTTACCGCAAGCGCCTAAACTGCGAGATTATCGACAAGCAGGCATCGGTCATAACCATATCGATGGTAGACCAAGTGCCACAGCGTGCCGAGAACATCATAAACGGCATTATCGAGGCGTATAATATCGATGCTATAGAGGACAAGCAGGCTATATCAAACCTCACCGCGGAGTTTATCAGCGAGCGTCTTGTGACCCTCGGCGAGGAGTTGAACATCGCCGATGGCGACATCGCCACCTTCAAGCAGGATAACCGCCTATATAACCCCGAGAAGGAGGCATTGCTGAGCGCCGAGGAGATTAAGCAACTGAAGGAGAATAAGTTGTCGTTGGAGGCAAACCTCGAGATGGCAGAGTATATACTCTCATACCTCGAGGATGAGAAGAATAGCAACACGCTGATTCCAGCCTCTACAATCACTATGAGCGGTGCGTCGTCGGCTCTCGCCACACAGGTGGAACTCTACAACACCAACCTCCTGAACTACCAGCGATTGCTTAACGCCTCAAGCGAGACAAACCCTCTTATCGTGGACCTCGCAAACCAGATTCGCAACGTGCGCTCGTCGATACTCTCATCACTGCAGTCGCATATCGAGGGTCTGAAGTTGCAGATTTCGCAACTTACCAAGGAGCAGAGCATCGCCGACAGCCGTATGCACGCCTCACCAACCAAGGAGAAGGAACTCTTGGCAAAGGCACGTCAGCAGAAGGTTAAGGAGGAGTTGTATATCTACCTCCTCACAAAACTCGAGGAGAATGCCCTTATGGGTGCTACGGCGGAGAGCAACGCGCGTATCATAGACCACGCCTATGGTAGCAACCGCCCCGTAAGCCCTAACACCACTATGATAATGCTTGTGGCACTGGTGATGGGCTTAGCAATTCCTTTCGCTATCTTGTACTTGCGTGAGATTCTCAACACCAACGTGCGCTCGCGTCGCGATTTGGATGCCGTGCTAAGCATCCCATATATCGGCGATATACCTCAGTATGAGGGCAATAAGGGCAATGGCATCGTCGTGAGAGAGGATAGCCGCGATGCAATATCGGAGTCATTCCGTATGATACGCACCAACCTGGGCTTTATGGCCGTGGACAAGAGCATAAAGGTGATAATGTTCACATCGTCGATACCTCACAGCGGCAAGACCTTCGTGTCGTCGAATATGGCTATGACCTTGGCGGCATCGGGTAAGCGTGTGGTGGTTGTAGACTTCGACCTACGCCGCAGAACACTGTCTAAGAGTATGGGTCACGGCAACGAGCGCCGAGGCTTGACAAGTTTCCTAACGGGAAAGATTGCCGACCTTGAGAATATCATCACGCCAAGCAACATAGACCCAAATCTCGACTTTGTGTTCTCTGGTCCTCAGCCACCAAACCCTGCCGAGATGCTACTCTCGCAGCGTGTGGATGAGTTGATGGCGGAACTCCGCGCGCGCTATGACTATGTAATTATCGACAGCGTGCCTGCTATGGCTGTTGCCGATGCTATGATCATAGACCGCCTTGTGGACCTCACGGCATATGTTATACGTCAGGGTAACCTCGACCGTCGTCATCTGCCCGATATCGAGACACTATACCGCGAGAAGAAGTTCCGCAATATGTGCGTGATACTCAACGGCGTAACCACCACAAAACGCTCATATGGCTATGGTTACGGTTACGGCTACGGATATGGCTATGGCTACCTAAGCGATAGCGAGAAGACCACGCTGTGGAGAAGAATGAAACAATGGTTTAAGAGAAGATAACGATGGCAAAGGAGTCACTGATATTTGCCATAGACTTCGATGGCACGTGCGTAGAACACGACTACCCCGCTGTGGGTATGGATGTGGAGGGTGCTGTGGAGACACTACGTGCTCTGCAGTCTCGTGGTCACAAACTCATCCTGCACACTATGCGCTCGGGAGAGCATCTCGACGCTGCACGCCAATGGTTTAAGGCGCGTAAGATAGAGTTGTGGGGTGTTAACGAGAATCCCGAGCAGAGGGAGTGGACATCATCGCCAAAGGTCTTTGCTAACTACTACATTGATGATTCGGCCGTAGGCTGCCCCATAATGTTTATCGACGGCGTACGCCGCCCCGTAGTCTGCTGGGCAAAGGTCCGCACCTGGCTGGAGTATAATAGGATACTCTAACAAAGTGAAAGGTGAGAAGTGAAAGGTGAAAAGTAAGGAGCGCTTCGCGCAGTCCAAAATAAAACAAAAAAAAAGTAGGGATACACCCTACTTTTTTTTCTCCACACGCGTCGCAGACACCACACTTTTCAGTTTTCACTTTTAACTTTTCACTTTAAAAGTGCGGCGCAAACACTACACTTTCCACCGAATTATAGTGTAGCCTTGTTGCAATATTGATCATACTTGCGCATCACGTGATTGACATACTGAAGCGTCTGACCGCTGCCCATAAACTTACCACTCTGCACAACATCCTGCTCGTAGTATGCAGGGTCTGACATAAGCAAGAGGTAGCGACTAACATCGCTCCACGAATTAGGGTTGGCACCATCCTGGCGTGCCAAGCGTCGCGCATCAAGAACGTGACCTATTCCAGCATTATAACTGGCAAGGATAATACTCATCCTATCCTTCACAGGTGTAGACTTTGGCAAGCGGAGCATAGTATCGAGTTCCGCAAGAAGTTTACCCGCAAGGCGGATGTTTGTCTCTGTGTCGTGAATAGACTCCACAGGAACTTTGAAATGGCGTGCTACAACAGGGCGAATCTGCATAATACCTGCTGCACCACGTTGTGACATAAGGTTTTCAATAAATCGCGATTCGCAATATGCTATTGCGCTCATCAATCGCCAATCCTGACCCTCCTCAGCGCCAACCTTACGCATAAGGTTATCGAAGCGTGAGATAACATATGGCAGTTCTACCGTCGCGGCATTCTGCTCCGTGAAGGTCTTCTCCGCCTCTATAGCCTCCTGAACATTTGGGAAATCTATAGGACGAGCCTGACCTAACTGTGACTCATATCCTGCTAAGAAAGCGACAGACAGAGCCACGAAAGATACTTTTTTTAACATTGTTTAGTAGTTTGTGGGCAGCTTATAGCGGGCAAAACGCACCTTTAGTCGTAGAACGACCAAGAGATACCAAACTTAAACATACGAGGATTCAGAGGATAGCGCGCTACCTGGAAGTATTCGCCATTTCCGAACAAGTTGTCGTTCAAGTGTTGCAACTTAAGCAAGATACGCATACGCTTCCACTTTGCCGATACAAAGGCGTCGAGATATGGGTAGTTACCCACTCTGACCTCGCGCTGGTTTATAAAGGCTGCGAGTGCAGGGTTATATGTTGGAGCGTGGTACGCCGTGTTGTAGCGACCATCGATACCAATCTGCACACGCAATACGTCGCGCACTACCCAAAATTCGTAGTAGTACGACAGATAGGCGCTGAACGTAGGAACAGGAAGCACACTCTCATTGGATGTGATTTGCACCAATGCCCTGTGATCTAAGTGGAATCCCGCAAAGCGGAAATCCTTACGAGCATACAAACTCGTCAGACTAACATTTCCCGAGTGCTGAGCCACACGGCTGTCGTTGCCATAGTATACCATATTGCCTATGACACCCTGCCAAGCGCCCAACTCCAAAGCGATGTCGGGAACTGAGAAGTTAACCTCGAAACGAGTTTCAGACTCCTTATCGAAGGAGTTAAACCACGCATAGTGGTTTGAGAATAGATTCTCGTGCCAATAGGATGGCGTGCGGAGGCTCTGGCTGAAGCGTCCGCGGAGAATCAGGGGATGTTCACGAATAAAAGCCCTGAGGGTGACATCAGCACCCAGGGATAGGTCTCCGCCACGATAACCCGATGGGTGATACTTGATGTTGAATCCCCAGTCGGCATAGCGTTTTATCTTACCACCCGTCGCACCATATATATACCACGACGTGCGTTTGTCCTTAGTCATTTGCCCCGAGAGGTAGTTCTCGAGATTTAGATATGAGTATGTGTGGAGGTCTACACCTATACCACCGTCGATTGTCGAGACCACACCATCACGATCCCAGGGCTGCACCTGCACAAAGACCTTATTCGACAGCAGACGCTCCGAGATGGAGTCGCGCGAGGTCTGAGGGTCTATAAACCAATCGTCGTAGTAGGTCAAATCACCCACCGACTCCCACTTACCAGTCTCCTCGTTGTAGTGACCACGCTGGTTGGTGTAGGTTGCGCGCTTGTCGGTATACACCTTCGACCAGGTGTTATACTCCAACTGATGACCTACATACACCGAAGGGATGTCGGCCAGCGAGAAGTCATACTCCGTAACACGCTGCAGAGGTATGGCAATAGCCTGCTTTATGAAGAAGGCATTGTTGCGATAGCGATTCTTGGCCTCGGCAGATGCCAGACGCATAGGCACACCCGAAGGCATCTCAAACGTAGTATCGGCGATAGCCCACTCACCCACAACACCACCATTCTCGCGTGTCTCGATACTATTATTCATATATGCAGCGTGCACCGAGTATCGCTTTCCGGTATGCGCCACGGCCACCGAGAGGTTGTGATTCTTGGTACGCTGCCAATCGTAGAGACCCATCGTACCACGCGACTTATAGTTGACGTTGAACGACGTAGATGGCGATATATTCTGCGAGTGTACAATCTCGAAATGCTCCTCACGATAGCGCTTCTGACCTGACTCGAGGTACATAAGATTCGTAAGCGGCGTCTTGGCATTGTAGAACGGCACGTTGTCGATACGCGCTGTGTAGGCATCGTAACTTCGTGCAAAGATAAAGTCGGGATCCTGGCGACGGTCAAACCAGTTCACAGCCTGTGACGACTGTCCCAAGCCTCCGAGTGCCATATCACCAACACCCTTGCGATAGAAGACATAGTCTATGCGCCAATCCGAGAGCGTGGTGTCGAGTGGCTGGATATCCACACGGTTGTAGTGGGTATCGATATTCCACTTCCAGTTCCTCAGTGCACGCACCGTATCGGCAAAGTAGTAGGACTCCAGGGCTCGCCTCTCGCGCTTCTCCTTGGCATCTGTTGAGTCGGCACTCTCGCCCTCCATACCCTCTTGACCCTCCATACCGGTGTTATCCATACCAGGTATTGTAGCGCCATAGATGCCATTACCCTGACCACCACGCTGCGCACGTGCCAATGCTGCGGCATCTATCTGAGCATACACCACAAGTGGCAACAACATTGCTGCCACGATGCTGATAACTGCTCGTATAGAATACCTCATCTTCATAACTACTTCTCTGTCTCAGTCTTACGTCCCACGACCACCCAGCGGAGTGTTGAGATGGCAATATATAGAACGATGATTGCAAGGATTGAGTATGCTGGCACGATGATAATCAGTGCCAACGACACCAACAAAAACGTATAGCGCAACTCATTGCCACGCCATCCAAAGCCCTTGAACTTGAGGGCAAACATACGTATTGGGCTTATGAGCAACAACGCCGCAGCGATGCTCACAACAAGAATATGCTCCTGGTAGAGAGCCACACGCCCCTGCTCCCACAACATCGCCAACGACAACAACATCAGCGCATTAGCAGGCGTTGGCAAACCTTCGAACTCGGTGGTCTGCGTGGTGTCGATGTTGAACTTCGCAAGGCGCAACACCGAGAATGCCGCGATGATAAGCACCACATACGACGCATAACCCATCCACTCGGCATTGATGCCATAGAACGAGGTTGTGTGGGTGTAGACATCGAACATCACAACCGCTGGCACAACACCAAAGGTGACATCATCGGCCAACGAATCGAGTTGCACGCCGAGTGGCGAAGACTGATGGAGCAGACGTGCCACAAAGCCATCGAGGAAGTCACACACCGAGGCAGCGATAATCAACCAAAAAGCGGTCTCGTAGGCGTGGTAGCGCAGTGTTACGATAAGCGCCACAACACCTGCCAACAAATTGCCGAGAGTCAGCAGGTTGGCTGGCGTAAAGAGCCTTATATCCTTAGCGTTGTTCATAATTTTTCGTTTCGCTATATTAGGTTTTTTGGCACGAAAATAGTTTTTAAAAGTGCCAAATATTTTGCAAAGATACAAAAATAATTTTATCTTTGTGTAAATTTATAAAATTTAAGGGTAAAAATCGTATGAAGAGTAATCGCTATTGTGTTATTATGGCTGGTGGCATAGGCACTCGTTTTTGGCCTAAGAGTCGTCAAAACTTCCCGAAACAGTTTTTGGACATCCTCGGCACTGGTCGCTCGTTCATCCGACACACATACGAAAGATTTGCCAATATTGTGCCAGTCGAGAACTTCATTGTGGTGACCAACCAGCGCTACAAAGACCTCGTTTTGCAACATATCCCCGAACTCAAGGAGGAGCAAGTTCTCTGCGAGCCTATAGGTCGCAACACTGCGCCATGCATCGCCTATGCTGCATACTCGTTGCTGAAGCACAACCCCGATGCCGAGATGGTTGTAACACCTGCCGACCACCTGATACTCAACGAGGTAGAGTTCACACGCATCGTCGAGAGTTCGTTAGAGTTTATCCACTACCGCAACGCTCTTATGACCATCGGCATACAGCCCACACGTCCCGAGACAGGCTATGGCTACATACAGAAATCAAACCTCGAGGAGATATGCAAGGTAAAGTGTTTCACCGAGAAACCATCACGCGAGATGGCGGAAGCATTTTTGGAGTGTGGCGAGTTTTTGTGGAACTCGGGAATCTTCATTTGGAAGGTTAAGGATATCGTCGAGGCATTTGAGAAGCACCTCCCCGACCACGCTACACTTTTCCGCAACATCCTCCCCGACTTAGGCACGGAGCGTGAGGCGGAGGCTATACAGCGTGTATTTGCCGAGTGTCGCGCTATATCGATAGACTATGGCGTTATGGAGATGGCCGACAATGTATATGTACACTGTGGCGACATAGGCTGGAGCGACGTAGGAACGTGGGGCTCGGTATATCAGCACTCGCGAAAAGATAGATTTGCCAACGCCACAAGTAATGACAATATAAAGGTTTACGACACGCGCAACTCACTGATAACCATCCCCGAGGGTAAGATTGCCGTGGTGAGCGGACTAAAGGACTATATTGTCGTAGACACCGAGGATGTGCTTATGATATGTCCTATGAGCGACGAGCAGAACATCAAGAGTTTTATTGAGGACGTGAAGTACGATAGCGGAGACATTCATATTTAAGGTTATAGACTTTCAGAATAATGTATTGATATAAATAAACCCAATACCCAGAGCATTCAACAAAGCGTTGGATGCTCTTTTTTATGAAGTTATTAACAATCCGACCACAGTTTTACTCCGTTTGTCGATAAATTGTTATAAACATACCACATTTAGTCTCTTATTTCTACGAAATAATCCCTATTTTTGTACGTTAAAGTAATTACCACACTATGTGGCTATGGGTTTGCACTTGGATTGCAACACCACATTTGAGAGAATAAGAATAAAAACATATTGATATGAACAAGAAGAACGAAAACGAATTTGACGATTTGGGACTTGTACCTGAACTCTTCGACGGCAAGCATCAGGTGATTCCAATCATCTCGGGTGGCGACGACAAAATCGAGGATGTGACACTCCCCGAGGTGTTGCCAATCCTCACACTCCGCAGTTCGGTGATATTCCCGGGCTCGGTAACCCCTATTACCGTAGGTCGTGCAAAGTCTATAGCACTTGTACGTGCTGTGGAGGCCAGCGATGGTCTTCTCGGCGCTGTGCTTCAGGTGGACAGCAGCATCGAGGACCCACAGCCTAACGATATGCATAAGGTGGGTACTTCGGCGCGCATCCTCAAGATTTTGGAGATGCCGAATGGTAACCTTACGGTGATACTCTCTGGTTTGGAGAAGATAGAGGTTGGCGAGTATATCTCTACACAGCCATACTTCAAGGCCACCGTAACGCCTATTCAGGACAGCACTCCCGACACCAAGAATGTGGAGTTTATGGCACTTGTGGACTCCATCAAGGAGGTGGCGCTTAACATCATCAACATCTCGCAGTCGATGCCTAAGGAGGCGGCATTCGCCATCAAGAATCTCGACTCGAGCCGTGCCATCGTCAACTTCATATGTTCGAATATGGATCTCACGGATGACGACCGTCAGCACCTCCTCGAGGCACCAGGACTCCTCGCACGCTCACGCCGTCTGCTCGAGATTTTGGTACGCGAGCAGCAGTTGGCAGAACTCAAGAACGATATTCAGAATCGTGTGAAGCAGGATATCGACAAGCAGCAGAAGGACTACTACCTTCAGCAGCAGATGCGTGTTATCCAGGATGAGTTGGGCGACGGTATGGATGCCGAGGTGCAGCGTCT
>JAFOCZ010000001.1 GCA_017380955.1 Alistipes sp. | reverse complement strand
TTGGCTCTGTGGATGCTGGGGAGGTGAGCATAGAACTTGTCGAGGGAAGTGCCTATGGCTCGCTATCGGCACTCGAAAACCAACTACTTATAGCCTCCGATGGCAAACAATATCGCTTGGGTGATGTGGCTGATATAGAGCAGGGTTACCACACACCGCCATCGTTGCTTATGCGTGTCGATGGGCGTGATGCTCTGGCTATTGCCATCGCTACGAATCCCGATATGGATATCGTGAAGGTGGGTGATGAGGTCGGTAGATGTATTGCGCACCTCGCGACTGCGCTCCCCGCAGGGTTGAGCATCGTGTCGCTATATCCCGAGGATGAAATTGCTCGTGAGGCAAACAACACCTTTGTCATAAACCTGTTGGAGTCATTGGCGATAGTCATACTCCTTGTTATGGTGATTATGGGGTGGCGTCAGGGTGTCATTGTTGGTGTGTCGTTAGTGTTGTCTATCGCTGCTACGTTGGTCGTTATGCTTATGGTTGGCGAGGGTATAAACCGCACCTCGCTGGCTGGTTTTATCATCGCTATGGGTATGCTTGTCGATAATGCCATCGTGGTCATAGATAACACTCGCACGATGATGTTAGGTGGTGTGCCTCTGCGTGTTGCAGCGGTTGATGGCGCTACACAACCACGCCTCGCGCTTCTCGCCGCCACGCTCATCGCCATTCTGTCGTTCCTGCCTCTGCAACTATCGCCATCCTCGGTGTCGGAGATTATTCAGCCGTTGTTCGTAGTGGTTGCGGTGTCGCTCATCGCAAGTTGGCTCTTCGCCCTTGTTCAAGTGCCTATTATGAGCGTTGCGATGCTTCGTACAATGCCAAACGTTGCCGACTCAGAGCCTCGCTCTGCGTGGTTTGGCAGGGTGGTGGCGTTGTTGCTACGCCATCGGTGGATGACAATATCGGTGGTTGTTCTGCTCTTCGTAGCCTCGCTGTGGGGTATGGGGCGTATGCCACAAAACTTCTTTCCGCAACTCTCCAAGCCCTATTTTCGTGCCGATGTCATAATGGCAGATGGCTACGATGTAGATGCTGTGGATGAGCGTCTTACGCAGTTAGGAGAGTGGCTGATGTCGCAACCCGAGGTTGTGAGAGTCTCGACAACAGCCGGAGGTACGCCACCGCGCTACTACTTGGCAAGCAGCAGTTATGCCTCGCGTCCCAACTATGGTAATATCTTGGTGGAGGTGGCGGATGCATCGCAGACCTCTGCCGTCGAGGAGCGCTTCGATTGTTGGGTGCGTGATAATATCCCCGATGTGTGGCTACGCTCCTCGCTCTTTCGCCTCTCGCCAGTCCCCGAGGCGAGCATAGAGTTTGGTTTTGTGGGCGAAAATATCGATACCCTCGCACGCCTTACGCGCGATGCTCAGATAGTTATGCAGAGCCACTCCGATGTGCGTAATATCCGCAATAGTTGGGGTAACCGCATCGCAGTGTGGCAACCTCGCTACTCGCAGATTAAGGCGCAGCGCCTCGGTGTGGAGCGCAGTGGTGTGACGCAGTCTCTGCAGATGGCAACATCGGGCTATCGTGTGGCAACATTCCGTAGCGCAGATGATGAGATGCCTATCTTGTTGCGCACCACGCCCTCTGCCAATAACTCACTCTTCTCGCTCACCACTATGCCGGTATTCTCGGCGCGTGGTCGTAGTTTCTCGCTGGCGCAGGCAACCTCGGAGTTTGCCTTTGACTTCGCGCCGTCGGTCATACGTCGCATAGATTTCGAGCGTGTTATGAAGGCGCAGTGTGATGTGGAGCGTGGGGCGAATACCATAGCGGTGTTTAATAGCCTGAAGGAACAATTGGAGCGTGAGGTAAGCATCCCCGAGGGCTATCGTATGGATGTCTATGGCGAGCAGGAGAGCCGTGATGAGTCGAACGATGCTCTTGTGTCGCAACTGCCTATTACTCTTGTTCTTATGGTCGTGGTGCTGATGCTCTTATTTGGTAACTTACGCGCCCCATTGGTTATTATTGTCACCCTGCCACTTATCTTCATTGGCGTTGTCGCAGGGCTTGCCATCACAGGTAAGATGTTCGACTTCTTCTCGTTATTGGGGTTGCTGGGTCTTGTGGGTATGAATGTAAAAAATGGCGTTATCCTCTTGGCGCGAATCTCGGAATTCAGGGATATGGGCATAGCACCTCGCGAGGCTATTATCCTTGCGGCGCAGGATCGCTGTGTGCCTGTTATTGCAGCCTCGGCAACTACGGTGTTGGGTCTTGTGCCGCTGTTGTTCGACTCGATGTTTGGCAGTATGGCTGCCACGATTATGGGTGGTCTTGTGGTTGCTACGTTGCTTGTCCTTGTGGTGTTGCCCGTTGTTTATTCACTAATATACCGTATACGATGATGTTACGTTTTATGTTTGCAACCGTTGCCGTTGTTGCTCCTATGGTTGCCACTGCGCAGATATCTCTTAGCGACTACCGCGACTTAGTCGTGGAGTATAGCCACACGCTGCAACGTGCCGAGGCTGTTGTGGAGGGTGCGGATGCCGATTTGCAACTCGCCAAAAGAGGTTTTCTGTCGGCGTTGAGCCTTAGCAGCGATGCAGATTACGATTTTCGTGGGCGTGGTGCGGAGCGTGATGTAAGGTGGTCGGTGCGTGCTGATGTCGTGCAGCCGTTGTTCTCGGGCGGTGGTGTGCGTGCCCGAAGTTCGCGCGCCGAGATGGCGAGAAGTGTGGCGCTCGGAGAGTGCGAGGGCGCTATGCTTGATGTTCTCTACGATGCCGAGGTTGCATATTGGAGTCTGTCGCGTGCCGAGATTTACTATAACGCCATCGCGGAGTATCGCACCATCGTAGAGTCGCTGCGCAATGTGGCACAACATCGCTACGACGAGGGTTATACCTCCAAGAGCGACCTTCTGCAGGTGGAGTCACGCCTCAGCGATGCCGAGTATCAACTATCGCTCGCTCAGCAGCAACGACAGCAGGCACTACACCGCTTCAATAGCCTTTGTGGTGCTGAGCCTACGCGAGAGGTGAGGCTTACGGAGAGTATTCTCGATACGATGTATATGCCTCGGCGTGAGAATGTTGACGAGGTTATAGCATCGCATCCGATGTATGTAACGAATGTTGCACGGCGTGAGGTTGCACGCTGGGATATCAGGGTGCGCCGTGCCGACTATCTGCCGAGTGTTGGGCTTAATATCTACGGAGGCTGGCAGCCAAATTTGCCATATATCAAAGGTGCTGGAACTCGCCTTGATGGTGGTGCGGTGGTCACTATGAGCACCCCTATCTTCCATTTTGGCGAGCGACGTGAGGCGGTACGCTCTGCACAAAGTAAGTTACGCAGTGCGGAGGTTGCGGTGGAGGATTTGGCGGATGAGATACGCCTTAACGAGAGCAACGGCTGGACAAATCTTTTG
>JAFOCZ010000035.1 GCA_017380955.1 Alistipes sp. | reverse complement strand
TCACCTTTCACTTTTCACTATAATAAAAATAGGAGTACCCGCGTGGATACTCCTATTTTTGTGGTCTATGACTCGTGGCTTATGCCTTGTTGTCAGAACCAAGAACCTCCTTAATCTTGTGGATGTAGAGTTTCTTCATATTGTCACGTGCAGGGCCCAAATACTTACGTGGGTCGAACTCTGCAGGCTTGTTAGCGAATACCTCGCGTACTGCAGCAGTCATAGCAAGACGTGAGTCAGAGTCGATGTTAATCTTGCAAACAGCGCTCTTTGCAGCCTTACGCAACTGCTCCTCTGGAATACCTACAGCAGCCTTCAAAGCACCACCAAACTTGTTGATAGTGTCTACCTCGTCCTGTGGCACTGATGATGAGCCGTGGAGAACGATAGGGAAACCTGGCAACTGCTCCTCGATAGCAGCCAACACGTCGAATGCGAGTGGTGGAGGTACGAGACGACCAGTCTGTGGATCCAATGTGCACTGCTCAGGGGTGAATTTAAACGCACCGTGTGATGTACCGATAGAGATTGCCAAAGAGTCGCAACCAGTCTTTGTTACGAAGTCTACAACCTCCTCAGGCTTTGTGTAGTGGCTCTCAGCAGCAGATACCTCATCCTCAACGCCTGCCAAAACGCCCAACTCACCCTCTACGGTTACGTCGAACTGGTGTGCATACTCAACAACCTTCTTTGTGAGGGCTACGTTCTCCTCGTATGGGAGGTGTGAGCCGTCGATCATTACTGATGAGAAGCCCATATCGATGCAACTCTTGCAAGTCTCGAAAGCGTCACCGTGGTCGAGGTGAAGAACGATCTGTGGGTTCTCCCAACCCAACTCCTTAGCATATGCTACAGCACCCTCAGCCATATAGCGGAGAAGAGTCTGGTTAGCATACTGACGAGCACCCTTAGATACCTGGAGGATTACAGGAGACTTAGTCTCTGCAGCAGCCATAACGATAGCCTGCAACTGCTCCATATTGTTGAAGTTAAACGCTGGAATAGCGTAGCCGCCATCAACAGCCTTCTTGAACATTTCGCGTGTGTTCACGAGGCCCAAATCTTTGTAATTAATCATACTACAATTTGTATTTAGTTATTAGAAAATATCTCTGTGTATGTGTGTGATGCAAATACATTGCAA
This sequence comes from Alistipes sp., assembly GCA_017380955.1. GTDB lineage: Bacteria > Bacteroidota > Bacteroidia > Bacteroidales > Rikenellaceae > Alistipes. Next base: position 3,773 of record JAFOCZ010000035.1, on the reverse strand, counting down.
AGATATAATAAAAATTTTGAATAACTCTACACTTTTCCCCGAAAAACGCCGATTAACCACCTTATAAATATAATTATACTCTTTTGCCCATATGGTTTGCCCTTTTCACTTTTTTTTATTACCTTTGTTTCGTATTATGCACTTGGAATAACGCTGTGTGGCGTTATAGTCGAAGTGTCAGCAACTTAGAGTTAATTTACATAAAAAATATAGAAGCAGTGAGTAAAGAGTATAAGCGTTATCTTATCACCTCGGCACTTCCCTATGCCAATGGCCCTGTGCATATCGGCCACTTGGCAGGTGTTTATGTGCCTTCGGATATCTATACACGTTACCTTCGTCTGAAGGGTCACGATGTGATTTCAGTATGTGGTAGCGATGAGCACGGTGTGCCTATCACAATCAAGGCTCGCAAGGAGGGTATCACACCTCAGCAGGTAGTGGATCGCTATCACGAAATTATCGAGAAGTCGTTCCGCCGTCTTGGTATGTCGTTCGACATCTACTCTCGCACCTCATCACCAACTCATCGTGTTACAGCGTCGGAGTTCTTCCGTAAGTTATACGACGAGGGTAAGTTCATAGAGCAGACCTCGGAGCAGTTCTACGACGAGGAGGCTCAGACATTCCTCGCAGACCGTTATATTGTTGGTGAGTGTCCTCATTGCCACAACGAGAAGGCATATGGCGACCAGTGTGAGAAGTGTGGCTCTACGCTCTCTTCTAACGAACTTATCAACCCACGCAGCGCCGTGTCGGGTGCTGTGCCTGTAAAGCGCGAGACAAAGCACTGGTACTTGCCTTTGGATAAGTATGAGGATTTCTTGCGTGACTGGATTTTGGAGGGTCACAAGGAGTGGAAGTCTAACGTATATGGTCAGTGTAAGAGTTGGCTAGACCTTGGTCTTCAGCCTCGTGCCGTAAGCCGTGACTTGGACTGGGGTATCCCTGTGCCTGTGGAGGGTGCTGATGGCAAGGTGTTGTATGTATGGTTTGACGCCCCTATCGGCTATATCTCTGCTACTAAGGATCTCACGCCCGATTGGGAGAAGTATTGGAAGTCTGAGGATACCAAGATGGTGCACTTCATCGGTAAGGATAACATCGTATTCCACTGCATCGTGTTCCCATCGATGTTGAAGGCTCACGGTGACTATATCTTGCCTGAGAATGTTCCTGCTAACGAGTTCTTGAATCTCGAAGGTGACAAGATCTCTACATCGCAGAACTGGGCAGTATGGCTCCACGAGTATCTCGATGAGTTCCCAGGTAAGGAGGATGTATTGCGCTATGTGTTGTGTGCAAATGCTCCTGAGACCAAGGATAACGACTTTACCTGGAAGGACTTCCAGTCTCGTAACAACTCAGAGTTGGTGGCTGTCCTCGGTAACTTCGTAAACCGTGCTTTGGTACTCACCAAGAAGTATTACGATGGCGTTATGCCAGAGCGTGGTGAGTTGACCGACTACGACGAGGCTACTATCGAGGAGTTGCAGAAGATTAAGGCATCGTTGGAGCGTAATATCGAGCATTACCACTTCCGTGAGGCGTTGAAGGATGCTATGGCATACTCGCGTATCGGTAACAAGTATCTCGCCGACACAGAGCCTTGGAAGGTTGTTAAAACCGATCCTGAGCGTGTGAAGACTATCCTTAACATCGCGCTTCAGATTACTGCAAATACCGCTATCGCCATCGAGCCATTTATGCCATTCTCAGCAGAGAAGATTCTCAAGATGTTGGCTGTGGATAAGTTCTCGTGGGAGCAGTTGGGCTCTATGGAACTTGTTGAGGCAGGTCACAAGATTGGCGATGCAGAACTCCTCTTCGAGAAGATTGAGGATGACGTAATCCAGAAGCAACTCGACAAACTCGAGGCTTCTCGCAAGGCAAAACTCGCTGCCGAGGCTGCGCAGAACGTCACCGAGCAGAAGGCAGAGGTGTCGTTCGACGACTTCCAGAAGATGGATATCCGTGTGTCGACAATCCTCGAGGCAGAGAAGGTTGCCAAGACCAAGAAACTTCTCAAACTTACCATCGACACCGGTATCGACAAGCGCACTATCGTGTCGGGTATCGCGGAGTATTACACTCCAGAGGAGTTGGTAGGTCGCCAGGTGTTGGTACTCACAAACCTCGCACCACGCGCTATCAAGGGCATCGAGTCACGCGGTATGATTCTTATGGCTGAGGATGCTTTGGGTCGCCTGGTGCTCGTTCAGCCTGAGGATAAGACTATGTCGGGTGCAATGATTGGATAACACAAACAATTGATAGTTAATGGGTTAGCACTTTGATAACCTAAAAAATATAACCAATTAAAACTTTTACTTTTACTATGGAAAACATTAAATGGGGAGAGTTGGGTTTTGCGTACTACAAGACCGCTTTCAATGTTCGCTACCACTACGCTAACGGTCAGTGGAGCCAGATGGAGGTTACCGATGACGAGTACATCAAGATGCATATGTCTGCAGCTTGCTTGCACTATGGTTTGGAGATCTTCGAGGGTCTTAAGGCTTTCCGCGGTGTAGATGGCAAGGTACGCTTGTTCCGTCCAGATGAGAACGCTAAGCGTATGATCAACTCTGCTAACCGTCTTTGCTTGCCTGCTCCTACTGTTGAGCAGTTCGTAGAGGGTTGTGTTGAGTGTGTTAAGCGTAACCTCGACTTCGTACCGCCATACGAGACAGGTGCGTCACTCTACTTGCGTCCTACCCTTCTCGGTACTAAGACTTGTCTTGGTGTTCGCGCTGTTGACGAGGCTGACCTCATCATCTTCTGTGCTCCTGTAGGCCCATACTTCAAGGGCGGTATGACAGCTATCAAGGCTCTCATCATGCGTGATCAGGATCGTGCTGCTCCACGTGGAACAGGTGACGTAAAGGTGGGTGGTAACTACGCTTCATCTATCTGGTCATTGGAGGCTGCTCACGAGAAGGGCTTCTCTAACGTATTGTATCTCGATGCTGCTACTCACTCAAAGGTTGAGGAATTTGGTGCTGCTAACTTCTTCGGTATCAAGAACAACACTTATGTAACTCCTAAGTCAGCATCTATCCTTCCATCAATCACAAACAAGAGCCTTCGTCAGATCGCTGCTGACCTCGGTCTAACTGTTGAGGAGCGTGATATTCCTGTTGAGGAGCTCGCTACATTTGAGGAGGCAGGTGCTTGCGGTACTGCGGCGGTTATCTCTCCTATCGGTGCATTGTATGACCTTGACAATGGCGTTACTTACGACTACGGTATGAAGGTTGGCGAGACTTGCAAGAAGATGTACGATCACCTTCAGGGTATTCAGTACGGCCGTGTTGAGGATATTCACAACTGGAACGTAGAGGTAATGTAATTTCTTGTGATAAGCCGCAATCTGCGGCACATCGTTAAAAGTTGACCACCACGGGCTGTACTATTTGTACTATCCCGTGGTGGCCCCTTTTTCGATGCACCACATATCACGACTTCTAACAAGAAATTCTTTGCTACTATGAGCCAAATTTAACTCCACTTACAAGGGATAAGTTGCCACATACAATGTTCCACGTGGAACTTAGAGGGTGTGTTGCAATAACAAAAGGGAGCGCTCAACGTGGAACACTCCCTTTGCTTTACATATTTATAGACAATTATCTTCCAAACTTAACCAACAGCACATTGATATCTGCGGGTGAGACACCTGGAATACGGCTGGCCTGGCCAATAGTTATAGGACGTATGCGTGTTAGTTTTTGGCGAGCCTCGATAGTTAACGACTGCAAAACATTAAAATC
>JAFOCZ010000034.1 GCA_017380955.1 Alistipes sp. | reverse complement strand
TATAAGGAAGTCGCTGACCGCCACAAAGAGCAGCAGCAAGATGTATACACCCGATAGTTTGTAGTAGAAGTATAACGAGAAGAGCACAACGTACAGAGTACGCAAGCGTGCCTTGCCACGCAACACCTCATAGCCGATGCCAAAGATAAGGAAGGCCACCAGGAAGAAGCCTGTGGTGAGGGTCAATGGCGACGACTCATCGTAGCGAAGCAACGCCAACAGACGCTCCACACTATCGCCATCGAAGGCAAAAAGTGTTGCAATAGCGCTATGTAACCACTCCATAACCATCCCTCACACTATTTATAATCCTCAACGTATGGAGCGACGCCACCGACACTAAGGTCGAAGGTGTGCAACGATGTTGGCTCTTCGGGCATCACTATTGTTGCTCGGCGCTTTGCCTCCTCGGCCTCTGCCTCACGGCGCTCGAGAAGTGCACATACTGGCTCTATGATGGCGTATGCCAACTGCTGGGCGATGCGTCTGCCACCCTGGAAGTTGATATGCGTATAATCCTTTGCTGCCCAGCCATTTGCCACAAACTTAGGCATACCGCCCATCTCTGCCATAGCACGCGACGTATTCCAGAACGACACATTTGTGCTATCTGCCGCAGCACGCTGGTACGACGTCAGGGCATCCACCGAGCCTATAGACTCAAACCTTCCCGACTCCTCGTTCTTGACCCAGCGGTCGCTGACGCCAAGCACCAAAATCGCAGCGCGTGGGAAGCAACGCTCGGCATAGGCAATCATATCGCACAACTGCTTGCGATAGTTCGAGTAGCCACGTTGTCCCTTCTGCATAATGTTGAGACCATACTGCAGCACAACGAGGTCATAGCCCAAAATCTCATCTATCTCGCGGTTTATGGCAGCACCTGTGCCAAAGATGGCGTGACCATTGTTGCTACGCACCGAGAAGTTGTCGACGGTGACACCCTCGCCACTCTCTATGGTAACACCATAGCACAACACCTCACCCTCCACAACACGCACGGCGATGTTATCCACCTCCTCGGCCTCTACGTATATCTCGCGCATATGGTCATAGCCTGCAACCTCTATCTCGTTGACAATACTATCGTTGAGGGTCATCTGCACACGGCTGGTATCACGGCTGTAGAGCAACACCCTCGCACGCGATGATGAGTCGAGATGCTCAAAGACATCCGTTGTCTGCCAACGTGTCGAAGCACCAACACCGCCTTTGGCCAAGTATCCCGACACGAAGAACTTATCTGCAATATCCTGAGGTGCGCTCTTAGGCTTCATAACACTATATGCCGACCATCCCGACGATGTGCGCTTAACGGTTTTGCGCACCGTAGCAAAGGGGATGTCGCAGGCCACAAAGCCCACACCACGACCACCAAAGACACTCTGCAACTCCTCACGCAAATCCGAGGTGAGGATATCACCCTCGACAAACGAGTCACCCATAAATGCAATGCGCACCCTCTCACCCTGAGCCAACTTCTCGACAAAGCGGTCGAAGCGTGTAACATCCACAGTATCGAAATCCTCGATGGCAACGCTGCACCTCTCGGCTATATATCGCAACTCCTCGCTGCTCCTCACACGGCTCTCGCCCTGCTGAGCCTCCGACACTATCCACTCATAGCGCACCGGAGGTGTTGGGGGTAGCGAGTCTGCCACAACAAGCGTATCGGGGGTTGTCAACGCTGCCAACTCCTGCTCGAGACGCTCTATATCTGCCTGATACTCCACAACATCGCCATCCGCAGCGCGCAACTCCGAGAAGATGTCTACCTTCGCGAAGCGCATACCAAAGAGTTCGAACTCGGGGACAAGACCGATGCCCACCATAGCCACAACAACGGCTAAGGTATACCACACAAGGCGCGATGTGCAATCCTTCTTGCTCATTCTATCGACGATTTTTTATGAGAGCCACATAATAGAGAATTGTGACTATAGCGCTCAGCGCCGCCACAAGATAGGTACGCGCAGCCCAGCGCAACGCCTCGTGAGCGCCATCAAGTTCGCTATCACGAAGCATACCACTGCTCTCCAGCCACGCCACAGCCCTCTGCGATGCGTTATACTCCACAGGCAGTGTGACAACGGCAAAGAGCGCCGACATCGCCACAAGGGCAATGCCTATCCAGCATATCGTAGCGCTGTTGGTGAAGGACATCATAGCGATACCCAGGAGTATCACCCATCCTGCGATGCGTGACGACAGGTTTACAAGGGGTACTAACTGCGAGCGCAGACGTATAGGGGCATAACCCTCGGCGTGCTGCACGGCGTGACCACACTCGTGAGCCGCAACAGCCGCAGCGGTGATAGTGGCGGAGTTATAGACATCGTCGCTGAGGTTTATGGTCATCGTCGTAGGGTCGAAATGGTCGGTAAGATGACCCTGAACGTGGGTAACTGCCACGTTGTAGATACCGTGGTCGTGGAGCATCTTCTCCGCGATATCGCGACCTGTCATACCTCGTGGTGATGGCTTCTCGGAGTAGTAACGTGTGACGGTCTTTAGACGCATCTGCACAATCATACCCACAACCGCCACCGCCACCATAAGCATTATGGCAAGCGTATATGAGCCCCCGAAGCCATAGCCCTCGGTAGCCGAGTAGTGAAATCCTGTCTGTAATATTGTAAACATAAATCCTTGGGGATTAAATCAATGTTCTGTATATTCGCGCAAAGATAGCAAAAAGATTTAAATAGCAACCATTTTGCGGTATAGAAACAACAAGCGAGAGACAAACGCCTCTCGCCCATTATATTTTGCGTAAGAAAAACTATATCAATGTATAGACATAAGCGATATAACAGCCCACGAAAAGAAGTCCTTCGATGCGTGTCAACTTATCACGTCCGATGATAAGTGCCGAGAGCATAACAACGCCTGTTGCAGCAACGGCTACATAGATATCAAACATCGTTACACCGCCCATTGTCAGAGGCTTAACAGTAGAACAAGTACCTAAGATAAGCAGGATGTTTGCGATGTTAGAGCCGAGGACATTACCCAACGCCAAGGATGGGCTACCCTTGATGATAGAGACAAGGCTCGATGCCAACTCTGGAAGCGACGTACCACCAGCCACAAGGGTGATGGCGATAACAGCCTCCGAAACACCGAGGGCGTGAGCCACGTTTGTGGCACTTGTGACAAAGAGATTACCACCCCAGATAAGACCTCCAAGACCGAGGATAATCCACACAGGAATCTTCCACACTGGCATCTGCTTTGCAGGTTTCTCCTCCTCTACAGGAGCGCTATTCTCCTTCATCTCGCGCTTGTCGGCACGCACAGTAAGGTACATCATAGCAATATAGCCCACCAACAAAAGGAGCCCCTCAAAACGTGTAATATCCTGATTTAGAAGCGTCACCACGAGCAACGCCACAGCGGCAAAGATGCACATTGGGATATCACGACGTATGTTTTTCTTGGTGAAGAGGATTGGCGAGAATAGGGAGCATACACCCAGGATGAGGAATGTGTTGAAGATATTCGAGCCCACAACATTACCTATCGCCATATCCGTATGACCACTCCACGCCGAGAGGAAACTAACCACAAACTCGGGCATCGATGTTCCCACCGCCACGATGGTGAGACCCACGATAAACTGCGGCACCTTCAGGCGCTCTGCCAACGCCACAGAGCCATCTGTGAGCCACATTGAGCCAACGATAATAAGAGCCAACGAGGCTACAAGAATCAAGAAATCCATAAACTGATAGAATTTAAGTAATTGGGCGCAAAGGTAACAAAAACTCTATAACATTATCCCCTGCTGATGTTAATTTTTTGTTACATCGACAATCGCCCTACAACGAGAGCCCTGTGAGCAACGCCACAGCCCTGCGTCCCTCATCACCCAACGACAATGAGTAGTCATTCACGAAGAGCGATATGTGGCTGTCTATAACCCTGTCATCCAACTCCTGAGCGTGCTGCTTGACATAGTCGCGCGACGCCATACGATTCCCAAAGGCATACTCTATGCTGCGGCGCAACACACGCTCCACTGTGGCTATAACCTCGGCATCGAGAGTTCGTCGTGCCACGATAGAGCCCAACGGCAACGGCAGCGATGTTCTGCGCTCCCACTCCAAGCCTAAGTCGGCAACCAACTCGAGGTTGTAACGCTCATATACAAAGCGTCCCTCGTGGATAAGCACTCCAGCGTCGTACTCACCCCCAGCCACCACATCGGCAATGTCGGAGAAGAGCATCG
>JAFOCZ010000033.1 GCA_017380955.1 Alistipes sp. | reverse complement strand
GCAGTTGAGACCCTTGAGCAGTTGGGTATTGAGTATGAGAAGCGAGTAATCAGTGCACATCGTACTCCGCATTTGATGTTTGAGTATGCAACTACAGCACGCGAGCGTGGTATCGGTGCTATTATTGCTGGTGCAGGTGGCGCAGCACACGTAGCGGGTGTTACCGCAGCTCTTACAACAGTCCCTGTTATCGGTGTGCCTATCAAGACATCGGCACTCGGTGGTATGGACTCTTTGCTCTCAATTGTTCAGATGCCCGGTGGTATTCCAGTATCTACAACTGCTATCAATGGTGCTAAGAATGCGGCTCTCATCGCAGCCTCTATCTTCGCACTTACCGACAAGGCTCTTGAGGAGCGTCTTATTGCTTTCCGTAAGGCACAGACTGAGAAGGTTCTCGCTGCAGAGTTGTAATTCAAAACCCCTAACGACAAACTAATCGATTATGAAGAATCGCCGTATATATGTCGAGAAATATTCTCGCTTTCAGGTTGAGGCTGATACGTTGCGCAAGGAGCTAAATACAAACCTCGGTTTGAATATCGAGCAGTTGCGCTTTGTAAATGTTTATGACCTTTTTGGTTTCTCTGACGAGTTGTTGGAGAAGAGCCGCTATTCAGTATTTGGTGAGGTTGTTACCGACGCGGTTACTGATGAGTGTGATATGGAGGGTATGCCTTTCCTCGCAGTGGAGTTCTTGCCTGGTCAGTTCGACCAGCGTGCTGCATCTGCTGTGGACTGCGTGCACCTTATCGAGCCAAATGCTGAGGTAAAGATTAAGTCATCACGCCTCTATATCTTCGACAAGAGCGTTTCTGCCGATGATATGGCTCGCATCGAGAAGTATCTCATCAACGCCGTTGAGTCGCGTAAGAAGAATCTCGAGGTGCTTTCGGATAACGAGAGCGCAGATGTTAAGCCTGTGGCAGTGTTGGAGGGCTTCCGCGATATGAAGGAGGAGGATTTGGCGCCATACTGCAAGGAGAATGGCTTGGCTATGAATGCCGATGACCTTCGCGAGGTAGTTCGTTACTTCCGTGAGGAGGGTCGTGATCCTATCGAGACCGAACTTCGTATCCTCGATACATATTGGAGCGACCACTGCCGTCACACCACATTTACCACCGAGATTGAGGAGATTACCCTCGACGACTCGTTTATGAAGGCTGAGTTCGAGGAGTCTTTGGACTTGATGCGTAAGATTCGTGCGGAGTTGGGTCGTGAGCAGAAGAGCCTCTGCTTAATGGAGTTGGCAACTATCGGTGCTCGCTACCTCAAGAAGATGGGTAAACTCGACGATATGGAGCAGAGCGAGGAGAACAACGCTTGCTCTATCTTCGTAAATGTTGACGTGGATGGCGTTATGGAGAAGTGGTTGTTGCAGTTCAAGAACGAGACCCACAACCACCCAACAGAGATTGAGCCATTCGGCGGTGCTTCTACTTGTCTTGGTGGCGCTATCCGTGACCCATTGTCAGGTCGTAGTTATGTTTACCAGGCTATGCGTGTAACAGGTGCTGGCGATATCTACAAGCCAGTATCGGAGACTATGGCTGGTAAACTTCCACAGCGTATCATCTCTACAAAGGCTGCTGCAGGTTACTCAAGTTATGGTAACCAGATTGGTCTTGCTACAACCCACGTTCGTGAGGTATACCACCCCGACTATGTTGCTAAGCGTTTGGAGGTAGGTGCTGTTGTAGGTGCTGTGAAGGCTGAGGACGTACGCCGTGAGTCTCCTGCTGCGGGTGATGTAGTGCTGTTGCTCGGTGGTCGCACAGGTCGTGATGGTGTTGGTGGTGCAACAGGCTCTTCAAAGGAGCACACCCTCAGTTCGTTGGAGGAGTGTAGTTCAGAGGTGCAGAAGGGTAACGCACCTGAGGAGCGTAAGTTGGCACGCTTGTTCCGTCGTGGCGATGTAACACGCCTTATCAAGAAGTCTAACGACTTTGGTGCTGGTGGTGTCAGTGTGGCAATCGGTGAGTTGACAGATGGCTTGGATATCTACCTCGACCGTGTGCCTACAAAGTATAAGGGCTTGAACTTCTCGGAACTTGCCATCAGCGAGTCTCAGGAGCGTATGTCGGTAGTTATCGAGCGCAAGGATATGGAGCAGTTTATGGCTCTCTGCCACGAGGAGAACGTTGAGGTTACATATGTTGCGGATGTTACAGACACTCGCCGTATGCGTATGTACTGGGGCGATAAGGTTGTTGTTGACCTTTCGCGCGACTTCATCGACTCGGCAGGTGCTAAGCACTATACAAAGGTATGTCTTGGTGGCGTAGAGAATGTAAATCCTTTCGAGCGTAAGATCGAGGGTGCTACAACCACCAAGCGTATGAAGACTAACTTGTCGGATGATAACGTAGTATCACAGAAGGGTCTTATCGAGATGTTCGACTCTACCATCGGCGCATCTACAGTGTTGATGCCTTATGGTGGTAAGACACAGCAGACCGAGACTCAGGTGTCTGTGCAGAAGTTGCCTGTAGGTGGTGGCTTCACCAACACTGCAAGTATTATGGCCTATGGCTATAACCCATTCATTGCCAAG
>JAFOCZ010000032.1 GCA_017380955.1 Alistipes sp. | reverse complement strand
TGAAACTCTCGTTGTTGAACTTATCGTGCAAAGTCTCGAGGAGTTCGAACATCTCCTCGTGACTCATATCGTTATATAATCTCTCCATCCTTCATAATAATTTTGCGGTCGGAGCCATCTGCCAGCGCACCATCGTGGGTGACGATGACGAAGGTTTGCCCCGTACGCTCGCGCAACTCAAAGAAGAGGCGTTGTATCTCGGCACGGGTCTCAGAGTCGAGGTTTCCCGTAGGCTCGTCGGCAAGCACCACAGCAGGCTTATTCGCCAATGCTCGGGCTATGGCCACACGCTGCTGCTCACCTCCCGACAATGCCGAGGGCTTATGCTCGGCGCGGTGCGACATCGCCACCATTGCGAGTAACTCTCGGGCTCGGGTCTCGGCATCCTTGCGCTTCTCGCCCGCTATGAGCATCGGCATCATAACATTCTCCACCGCCGAGAACTCAGGTAACAGGTGGTAGGACTGGAAGATGAAGCCTATGCGCTTGTTGCGAAACTCCGACAGTGCATCATCCGAGAGCGTGGCAAGCGACACGCCATCTATGACCACCTCACCCTCATCCGCTGCCATCAGCGACCCTACGATTTGCAGCAGCGTGGTCTTTCCCGCGCCACTTGCTCCAACGATAGATACTATTTCGCCTTCGGCAACCGTGAGCGAGACGCCGTGCAGCACCTCCAACTCCCCGAAACTCTTCCTTATATTCCTTACCTCTATCATACCTCTCTGTATATATCTGCCAGGCGCATAACCTGACACGTCTCCTTAACATCGTGAACACGCACTATGGCATTTCCCTCTCGTAGTGCCTCCCACGCCAGCGCCAACGACCCTGGCAACGACTCCTCGGGAGTTGTACCCAGCGCCTTATATATCATAGACTTACGCGACACGCCGATGAGCAACGGGAATCCCAAAGCCCTGAGACGTGGCAGACCGCGCATAAGTTCGTAGTTCTGCTTCAAATCCTTGGCAAAGCCAAAGCCCGGGTCGAGGATTATCCTCTCGCACGCTATACCCTGAGCCTCAAACTCCGCAACACGGCGCTCGAAATACTCCACAACGCCGCCTACAACATCTCCCTCGTAGTCGGTCATCTGCTGCATAGTCTCGGGTGTGCCACGCATATGCATAGCGACATAAGGTACTCCCAACTTCGCCACCACCGAGAGCATATCGCTGTCCAACTCGCCAGCCGAGATATCGTTGACGATGACCTCGCCAAACTCCGCAACGGCACGTCGCACAACCTCCGCACGAAAGGTGTCTATGGATACCACAACACCCTTGCTGATGTTCGCCACAGCCTCGAGACCCATCCTCACACGCGACCACTCCTCCTCGACACTCACCTCTCTGGCTCCGGGGCGTGAGGAGTAACCGCCGATGTCTACAATCGTAGCGCCATCGGCCACAACCCTCTCTATACGATGCGACAAACCCTCGACACTCTCTATGCGACTTTGGGCATAGAACGAGTCGGGGGTGATGTTCACAATAGCCATAACGTGACTATCGGCAATATTAATCGTGCTTGGCGCGAGAATCATAACTCAATCGTCGGTGTAACTGTTCAACATCTTCGCGAAGTTCCTCGATGTCGATATTCACAATGGCATACTTAGACCTGTCGCTGCGCTCGTCGTCGCTCATCTGGCTCCTGATGCGAGCCTCGATGCTCTCTCGCGATGCGCCATCACGCGCTATGGCACGCTCCACACGCAACGCCTCGGGAGCCATAACCGACACTATGGCATCTACCTTATCCTCGAGATGCGCCTCGAAGAGTATCGCCGACTCCAGCACCACATAGTCGCCCTCCTGAGCCTCTGCCCACTCCGCGAAGTCCGCCATAACAGCAGGATGGACAATGGCATTTAGCGCCGATAACTCCTCGGCATTTGCGAAGACACGCTCTGCGAGATAGGAGCGGTTGAGACCCTCGGCGGTGTATACCTCCGCACCAAAGCGCTCTATGAGTGATGCTCTAAGGCTCTCGCTACCTGTCATAAGTTCCTTAGCACGGATGTCGGAGTTGTATACCGCAACACCTGCCTCCGCAAGGATATCGCACACCGTACTCTTTCCTGAGCCTATGCCTCCTGTTATGCCTACCTTATACATATATTTATATATAGCGTTCGTTATATTATCGGTTCTACACTCTCGATTACGGGCATAGCACCCACCGCCACAACATCGATATTACTCATTCGTGATGCGAGGGCCTGCTGCAACGAGGTGTTGGTGATATGACGGTATGTGCGACCCAAGGTATCGGTAACCTCCTTGTCGAAACTAAGTTCGGTGGATGGTATCTCGAAACGGCTGCGCTGCGACGATACGGTATAGCCTATGAGGTCTGTGCCCTTACCGCGTATTGTGCAGTTTACGTCATACTCCTTCTCATCTATAACAACGACAATCTCGTGGTCGGTAGTATACGTACCGCCCAACTTTGTGATGTACCACAATATGAACGCTGCGAAGAGCAACCATAGGTATACAGGCGAGATGCAACTACGCAACTGTGCAAAAAGTGCCTTTAACTTTTCCATTTTTTAGTTTGTTAGGTATAACTACGCAAAGATACAAAAAAAAGTGAAAAGTGAAAAGTGAATGGTGAAAAGTATGGTATCGCTCCGTTGGAGCGATATGGGATGCGGATTTATGGGGAATGATAGGGAGAGACAGGTACCCCCCATAACTACCCATCACTACCCATCACTACCCATCAACACTATCAACGCCACCTCAATTAGCGGTTATATCCAATTTCTTGTCAGAAGGTGTGAGATGTGTTATATCACAAAAGTATCCCACTTGGGATAGTACCTGTAGTACAGCCCAAGTGGGATATCTTTTAGGGATATGACGCAGATTGCGCCTTATCACAAGAAATTATAATCGAAAAGCATTTTTGATTTTAGAGGATCAGATTTGTTCTATCGCAAAACAAGAGACCTCGGGATAGTACAAGAAGTACAGCCCGAGGTCGCTTAGTTTTTGGGATAGGACGAAGATGTCCTATAAAATCGAAAATTACTCCTGATCATCAGCCTTAACCGCCTTCTTACGCTGAAGATCGTAAGCAATAGGTGTAGCGATGAATACTGAAGAGTATGTACCGATGATAACACCGAGGATCAACGCGAATACGAAACCACGGATAGTCTCACCACCGAAGATGAAGATAGCGAGAAGGGTTACGAGGGTTGTACCAGAGGTGTTGATAGTACGTGACAATGTAGCGCAGACAGCGTTGTCGATGTTAGTCTTGATATCACGCTTTGGATAGAGACCAAGGTACTCACGGATACGGTCGAAGATAACCACTGTATCGTTGAT
>JAFOCZ010000031.1 GCA_017380955.1 Alistipes sp. | reverse complement strand
GATACACAGACTACGATGGTAACAATCCATCCCAACTCACGGAACAAGATACCCGCCATACCTGGAATCATGGTCAAAGGCAAGAACACCGCAACAACAACCAACGTTGTGGCGATAACCGACAACCACACCTCGTTAGTAGCATAGATGGCAGCCTCCTTTGGCGTTGAGCCACGCTCGATGTGTGTTGTGATGTTCTCCAATACCACGATAGCATCATCCACAACCATACCGATGGCGATAGAGAGCGCCGAGAGCGAGATGATGTTGAGCGTAGAGCCTGTGGCAAAGAGGTAGATAAAGGCACATATCAACGAGATAGGAATTGTCAAGCAGATGATGAACGTAGCACGCCAGCGTCCAAGGAAGAACATAACCACGAGGATTACGAAGATGAACGCAAACATAATGGTCTCAGACAGAGAGTTGATAGCATCCTTAATCTCGCGTGAGGTCTCGAAGATAGTCTCTACCTTACAGTCGTTAGGCAATGTTGGGATAATCTCCTCCAACTTAGCCTGTACATCCTCGATAATCTGCACAGAGTTAGCACCTGTCTGCTTCTGAATCATCACACGCACACCCTTACGGCCATTGATACGCTCATCCATAGTAGCCTTCTCCAAGGTATCGATGATTGTAGCAACGTCGGTGAGCATCACAGTGCGGCCACCCTGGTTAGACACCACGATATCGCGCAACTCACGAGAGTCGTCGAACTCGAGGTCAGCCTTGAGGTTGAAGACCTGGTTACCAAGGTCAAGAGAACCTGCAGGAACGTTCACATTCTCCGCTGCGATAATCTGACCCAACTGCTCGATAGTGAGGCCATAAGCCTCCAACTTATTAGGGTCTACATTCACCTGCACCTCGCGCTCCTGAGCACCGATAACCGCAACAGAACCGATACCGTTGATACGGTTCAACTCGTTAACCATCTTATCGTCAAGAGTCTTGGCAAGCGCCGCATAACTCTCCTCGGCAGTTACCGAGAGCATCATAATAGGCATCATAGATGATGAAATCTTCATCACCGTAGGATACTCTACATTATCTGGAAGGAGTGACTGTGTACGGCTCACAACATCACGAACGTCGTTTGCCGCTTCCGTTAAGTCACAGCCATACTCAAACTCCAGCGTTACGATAGATACGTTATCCTTAGACTGCGAAGTAATCTTATCGAGGTTATCCACAGAGTTCAACTGGTCCTCCAGCACTCGGGTGATGTTGGTCTCGATATCCTCGGCATTACCACCAGGATACATAGTGATAACACTCACATAAGGAATCTCAATCTCGGGATAGTAGTCTACGCCCAACTTTGTCACTGAGAACAAACCAAAGACGATGACTGCTATAAATATTAGGGCAGTAGAAATCGGTTTTCGTACTGCTGATTCATAAATCTTCATTGTTATAACTTTTAGCGGTTATAAAACTAAGTATGGGCGATTACTCACCGATAATCTCAACCTTCTTACCATTAGTAAGACGGATGAATGATGTTGTTGCCACCTGCTCGCCCTCCTCAAGACCCTCGAGAATGTTAATCTTGTTACCTACACGGCGACCATCACGCACGAAGCGGAACTCTGCAACGCCATCCTTGATAACATATACAAAACGCTCTGATGAGCCAGCCTGCTTCTGCACAGCAACATCGTCAATCATAACACCTGAGTGAGTACCCATATTGAATGTAGCGCGTGCGTACATACCTGGGCGAAGACGCTCGTTAGCGTTAGGGATTGTAATCTCTACGGCAAAGGTACGAGTCTGGGCGTTGAGCGCAGGGTTGATACGTGATACCTTACCCTCGAAAGTCTCGCCAGGGAAGATGTCTACGGCGATATCTACCTTCTGACCAACCTTCACAACAGGGAAATACTGCTCCGATACGTTTGCCATAACCTTCAACTTGTCAATCTGCATAATGTGCAAGATAGGCATTGAGGCGAAGAGGTCGCCATTCTCGAAGTTACGCGCTGTAACAACACCCGAGATTGGAGACTTGATAACTGAGTTCTTACGCATATTCTCAACCATCTCGCGCTGAAGGTCAAGAGTATTCTTCAACTCGGTAAGTTGCTGATCTGAGATACCACCAGCCTTGTGCACAGGCACCATACGGTTGTATGTATCCTCCACAGTTGCGAGGTTTAACTCCATCTGGCTGAGGTTTGTAGGGTCGAGGGTTACGATAACCTGACCAGCCTTCACACGGTCACCCACGTCAACCATAATCTGGTCGATGTGCAAGCCCTGAGCCGCAGGGGTGATGTCGTTCTGGCGATAAGGGAGAATCTCCGAGGTATATGTCTCGGTGTTCTCAACTTCCATAACCTCAGCAGTACATACCTTGATAGCCGTTGCGCTCTCCTCGGCAGTTGCTGTGGTTGAGGTCTTGTCGTTAGCGCCGCAGCCAACCATTGCTACTGCTGCGATGATAAACATTAAACTCTTCTTCATAATCGTTATCTATTTTTAATTTATTTCGGGTTGTTTGTATTATTCTACGCTGTCGGTATCTACGTATGTCTCTACGCCAAGAGCCTTCTCATACTGAGCATATGCATTGAGGTAGTCGTAGATAGACTGTGAGTAACTGAGTTGTGCCTGTGTTAAGGACAACTGCGAAGCGTTGAGTTCGAGGATAGTACCAGCACCAGCGTTGTAACGTGTGAGGGTGATATCATATGCCTTCGTAGCCTGCTCCACAGTGAGTTCGTTAGAGAGCATTGTCTCGCGAGCGGTAATCAGCGTGTTTATAGACTGCTCCACCTGCAGACGGATGCCATCCTCGGCATACTGACGCTGGATGTCGAGTTGC
This sequence comes from Alistipes sp., assembly GCA_017380955.1. GTDB lineage: Bacteria > Bacteroidota > Bacteroidia > Bacteroidales > Rikenellaceae > Alistipes. Next base: position 11,837 of record JAFOCZ010000031.1, on the reverse strand, counting down.
TTCATCTGGTTACGCACCTCACGCAACTGGTTTGTCTTCTTGAAACCTGCGAAGAGCGGAATAGATATCTGAGCACCTACGTTGATAGGATACTGCCACCAGAACTTAGACTGCTCGGCTGTAGACGCACCACCCATAGCACCACCAAGCAAACCACCAAGGTCCGAGCGCTCCTGACCGATATACGATATCTGGCCAAATGCTGCGATGGTAGGCATACGCGATGTCTGGATAAGTTTCTCCTGGTGCTCGAGCAAGTCACGCTGGATATCCAAAGAGCGCAATGTGGTATTCTCCGATACGTCGGTGGTGTAGTCCTCGCCAAGAAGCACCTGAGTGCGGAAATCGTCGAGAGAGCCACGCACCTCAACATCTACCTCCTCAGGAATCGAGAGATACATCTTCAACTGAAGTTTTGTAACCTCTATAGCGCTCTGTGCCTGAAGCACCTGAGGCTTGAGGTTTGAGAGTTGCACCTGTGCTGTGAGGTAGTCATACTCCGCAGCAAGACCATTCTCATAGAGGTCACGGGTGTTGTCCACAACACGCTGTGTGGTTACCACAGCCTCGTTCAACACCTCCAACGACTGCTCGGCGAGCAACACGTTGTAGTATGCCGCGCGCACCGCAGCAACAAGGTCGATGCGAGTAGCACGAGCGCTCTCCACTGCACTCTCCATCTGTGTGCGTGTCATCTTCATCTGACGGTATACCGCTGGCACGAAGAGTGGCAACGACACCGAGCCTGCCACGTTAAAGGTATTCTTACCACCAAACGACAAACCCTGCGCCATCTCCTGACGACGGATAGCCAAAGAGTACTGTGCCGAAGCATCCACCTGTGGGTACAACGTCGCAACAACCTGCTTACGAACATAGTCGTAGCGCTCAATCTCGAGGTTTGCAACCTTCACTGTAGGGTTGTCCGTAAGTGCCAACTCTATAGCCTCGTCCAACGAGAGCGCAAGAGTTCCACCATTTGCAGTCTCAGACTGCTGTGCCTGTGTCAATCCCAACGATAGGAGAGAGAGACAGAGTAATGATAATAACTTTTTCATTTTACCTATTTGTTTATTACTTATTTATTTCTGCTGAGTTGCCGAAGGCTATTCTTATTATAACGTATCAATAGAAGGTATATTGCCAAAATACTTGTCGAAACAACGATCTATGACCTCTATACCACTCACCGTGCACAATCCGCGTATGAAGATAACGATGGCATAGGTAATCTTCGACACCATATGTACCGTATCCGCAGTGTCGAGTTTGTCAGCAAGCATAATACCCTGAACACTATCCTGCAACACGCGTATCACAAGTTCGCTGTCGGCCGTGGCGGTGAAGTATCCGCTGGCAACACACTCCTTAACCCAACGACGCAGGTCACTCACCGAGTTGGCGTGGGCATCGTTCTCGAGACGCTCAAATACCGAGGGGTAGAATCGTTTGAGATTTGTGCGGAGACGGCTCGACACCGGAGCATAGGCAATCATATCGCGCAGACAAAGGAGCATAACCTCAAGGCTATTCTCCACATTGCCACACTGCTCGTTGCGACGACGCTGTCCCTCAATCAAAAAGTGGAGAAGGCTCTGGTAGAGCAACTCCTCCTTATCGCCAAAGAGTTCGTATAGCGTGCGCTTGGACATACTCAGTTCCTGAGCGATATCGTCCATTCGCACAGCCTTAACACCCTGAGTTACAAACATTCTCGAGGCACACTCTATTATATTCTCGCGTTGTATCATAATTTTGATGTGGTTGACACCGCAAATATAAAGCAAAAAACTTGAAAAACAAAAAAAGTTTTCAAGTTTTCTGCATCTATTTTTCTAATATTTCCGTCTACTCCTCGGGGCGCAGTTCTACGGCGAAACCACCACCTGAGGCCATATGCAACGTAAGTTTGTCGACATTTGTAAGTGTGCACCTCTCGACAACATACTTCTGAGGGCGTGTGTTCCATCCCGCGCCGCTGCCATCACGATATATCGTAGCCTCGTAGATGGTATTAGGCTCGAGGTAGTCGAACGACAGTGTTACATCGCGAGCCTCATCGTCGGTGATAGCACCCACATACCAATTTGCCGAGTGCTTATCCTTGCGCACCGTAACGCAGTAGTCACCAATCTTCGCATCAGGGACATACGACTCTGCCCAGTCCACAGGCACATTGCGTATAAACTCCAGAGCCTCGGGGTGTTCGCGATAGTTATCCGGAAGGTCGGCAACCATCTGTATAGGGCTATAGAAGACCACATACAACGCCAACTGATGGGCAAGCGTAGAGTTCACAAAGAACTTATAGTCGTGCTCGGGGTCTACCTCATACTTCTCATTCTTCGCCGCCTTGTTAATAGTATTATGGTAGCGGACATCGAAGATTCCTGGTGTGAAGTCCATCGCTCCTGCGAGATTTCGCGTGAAGGGCAATGTAGGGTTGTGGTCTATGGAGTTACCGCTATTCCACGCCTGCCACTCCTGACCACGCATACCCTCAGCACTCATAAGATTTGGATATGTTCTGCAAATTCCCGAAGAGTGCACAGGCTCGTGGATATCTATCATAAGGCGATTCTCGGCAGCCTCCATAACACTCCAGTTGTAGTGATTAACCATCTCGTAGCCATTATGCAGGCGGTCACGAATAACGCCTACATAACCAGTCTTCACAGAGCCAACACCCTGCTCCGCATAGTAGCGATAGGCATCCTCTAACTGCTCCTCGTAGTTGGCAACATTAGCATATGTCTCGTGGTGACCGATAAGCATCACACCACGCTCCTTGCCATACGCCACAATCTCCTCGATATCGAAGTCGCCATAGGGCAATGTATAGTCAAAGCGCTCATCACGGCCCCAGCCTACATTCCAGCCCTCGACCAACACACCGCCAAATCCATTCTCCGCAGCAAAGTCTATATATCGCTTAACATTCTCTGTTGTAGCGCAATGTGGCGCACCACCATCCGAATCCCACGTCGAGAGTTTGAGGTGCATCTCCCACCACACTCCGACATATTTCATAGGCTTTATCCACGATGTATCCTCCAAACGGCAAGGCTCGTTGAGATTGAGGACTATCGTAGACTCGGCAAGTGCTCCTGCCCTATCACCAACGATTATAACACGCCACGGCGTAGCAAAAGGCAATGCCACAGGGACTTTGACATCCTGCAACGATGCGAGATCCGAGGTAAACATATTATGCTCCGAATCATAACGCAACGACATTGCGGGATATGACCACAGCGCAGCCTCGTGGATGGCGATATGCGTACCGCGACTTGTGACAAGCGCCACAGGGGTATTGACCGAAGGGTATGGCAGTTTTCGGTTTCCCGACGATGAATGCGTCATATTCTCCACAGTAATCTCGGACATTGGCGTATGCATATATGCAAACTCATCATCGTCGTAACTTCCTGCTATCCAGTGTGCCTCACAATCCTCGACAAAGGCAAACGAACTACACTCATCCATAACATAGTCGCTACCCTCACCCAACAATCTATAGCGCATACCCACGCCATCGTCATAGACTCTGAACTCGATGACAATCTCCTGCTGCGCCTCGTTGCGGAACTTAGCCTCGAGGGCGTGATATCTATCTACAACCACCGCGCGCTCACCCCACACAGGCTCCCACGTGGTGTTTGCCCTGCTATGCTTGAGGTCCACAACCTCCAAACCTCGCGTGAAGTCAGCCTCGGCAAGGCGGATGCCGAGAGGTGAGGCATCGATAACAACCTCATCGCCAAAGGTTAGCGTGTAACACGCCGCACCCTCTTCGTTGGTCTCTACCTCCACCACGACACGACCATCGGGCGAAGAGACAACATTAGATAGAGGCGCTGCCTCAGAGATACAACCTACGAAGCATAGGCACACAAACGCAATAAGATAAAGCCTCCTCATAATCGTAATATTATTAATGTTATTTTACTCTAATTCGCTGACCATCATGCACCTTATCGACATTGATATCGGGGTTTAACTCCGCGATACGCTTGGTCGTTGTGCCATAGCGCATAGCAACACGACCCACCAAATCACCAGGCTGAAGCGTATACCACACCTCACCATCCTTCTCTACCACCTCTGCCTTCGTCTCCTCAGCCTTTGGCGCTGCCTTCACAGCCACCGAGCCATCCGAGACAAGGATGCGCTGACCGATAGAGATGCGGTCTACGTTTATCGTAGGATTCAGGCGCTTAATTTCGGCCACCGTAGTGCCATAACGTATCGCTATGCGACCCAGCAACTCACCATCCGCAACCTTATGCCACACCTCCTTACCCGTGGCAACCTGAGCCTCGGCAGGTTTCTCAGCACTCTGCACCTCCTGTGCTACGGCAACCTCCTCTACGACAGCAACCTCCTCAGCGGGTTTCTCATCGGTAATCACGGCGCGCGCCTCGGCTATACGCATATCCATAGCATCTATGCGCACCTTCATACCCTCACGCACCAAGCCCCTGAGGCTATCCAAGTCGGCATTTACAAGACGCACAGAGCCCTCCGTAGAGTGCGTGCCGATAATCGCAGCATCATCAGTGCCATAGATACCTATACCCTTAAACGGTGAATTAAGGCGAATAAAGTAGTTGCCATAGAAGCCCTCCACAGCACCACTACCATCGTCATAGAGCCACTGCGACGCATCCTCAACGGCAACGACGGCAAACTCACCCTCGGGGGTGCACATATCACCCACCTCGTGCTTGTCACCCTCGCCACGTCCCAACGCCACGCCGAAACTGCAGATTAGGCGGTTATCGGTATCGAAGACCCTGAGACGCATAGACTCCTTAGAGACTACGATATAGTCCACCTTCGCAGCGTCACCCGTCGCCTCCATAGTCTCGGCCTTAGGCATCTGCTCCACAGGCATCGCCTCCTCGACATTACCGCCACACGCCACAAGGGCGAGCACCGCAGTGCTAAGTATTGCAAAATATGTTGTTACTCTTCCCATTTAAAGACAAACGCCGTACGCGACGTGTTATAGATGTTTATTGTATAATACTCCGAGCCATCCTCCCTGACGTGGGTAGTTGTAAAGTGCTCACTCTCAACCTCGGCACGCTCCTGACCTCCGAAACGCTTCTCATCCGAAGAGAAGAGTATGGTGTACTTACCCGCCCAGGGCACGCACAACTCATAATCGGGGATAGAGGCTGTAGGGTGCCAGTTGAGAACGAAGAGAAGACCCTTGTGTGAGTAGACCATAGTCTTATTCACCTCATCCATCATATGGTTATAAGGATAGCCGTCGCCCAACACGCCATACTTCTTAACCGCCTCAACCATAGCCTTGTCGAACTCGGCAAGGTATGAGTAGCGCAAGAAGCCATTCTCGGCAAGTGACCACTGACGGCGTGCGTGCTGATACGACCAGTTGTTACCCTCGCGAGGGAAGTCTATCCACTCGGGGTGACCAAACTCATTACCCATAAAGTTGAGATATGCCTCACCTCCTGTTGTGATGGTCATAAGGCGTATCATCTTATGCAACGCCATACCGCGGTCAATCATAAGATTCTCCGAGGCACGATCCATAGAGAAGTACATCTCCTTATCCATAAGGCGGAAGGCTATGGTCTTATCACCCACAAGCGCCTGGTCGTGGCTCTCAGCATATGCCACAGTGCGCACCGAAGGCAGGCGGTTGGTCATCACAGACCACATCTCCCAGATATTCCAATCCTCATCCTTCTGCTCCTTGAGCAACTTAATCCAATAGTCGGGAATCGCCATACCCAGGCGGTAGTCGAAGCCTACGCCACCCTCCTCGGGCTTAACGCAGATACCTGGCATACCACTAACATCCTCCGCTATGGTGATTGCATCGGGGCGGATGTCGTGGATAAGTTTATTAGCAAGGGTGAGGTATACTATAGCATCGCGGTCCACGCCCTCATCGAAGAAGCGCTCGCGGCAATCGAAATCTACATATCCGCGATGGTGGTACAACATAGAGGTTACACCATCGAAGCGATAACCATCGAAGTGGAACTCCTCAATCCAATACTTTGCATTCGAGAGCAGGAAGTGCTCCACCTCGCGCTTGCCATAGTCGAAGACCATAGAGTCCCAATACTTTTGGTAACCCGCACCACCCTCCTTCGAGTAGTGGTGCTTCGAGCCATCCAACTCGTTGATACCCTCGTTGAAGTTCTTGACATAGTGTGCGTGAACAAGGTCCATAATCACCGCAATGCCGAGTTCGTGGGCGCGGTCTACGAGCGAGCGTAACTCATCGGCAGTACCAAAGCGTGATGATGGTGCAAAGAGACTCGACACGTGGTAGCCAAACGAGCCATAATATGGGTGCTCAGCGATGGCCATAAGTTGCACGGCGTTGTAACCCGCCTCCTTGATGCGAGGCAGAATCTCATCGCGGAACTCCACATATGTGCCGACACCCTCCTTCTCCTGTGCCATACCAACGTGCGACTCATAGATGAGCAACTCGCCGATGCCCGGAGCGCGGAAATCATCGTGCTTCCAGTCGTAAGGCTTGTCGATGACGAACTGAGCGGTGAAGTTCTTGGTCTCCTCATCCTGCACCACACGACGTGCATAGGCCGAGATACGGTCGTTCCAGCCGTTATGTCCGTGAATATGAAGTTTATAGAGCGAGCCATCCGTGAGGCGGTCGGCATACATACCATCAGGCAGGAATATGCTCCACACACCCTCCTTATTGCGCTGCAGACGCAACTCCGTGCGCTGCCAGTTGTTGAAATCTCCGAAGATATAGACATCCTTAGCCTCGGGTAGCCACTCTCTGAACCACCATCCCGACATCACCTCGTCGCGCTGCCAACCAAAATAACGATGTCCGTTAGCATAATCCACAATCGTTCCAGCCGCCCTCTCGATATCCTCTAATCGGCTGATATACATAGCATAGCGGCGATTTATTTCGTCCTCCACCGGGTGCAGCCACTCGTCGGCCTCGACCATCGGCAGTCTAGAATTTTGCTCTTTCATAGATTTTTTGGTTTATTTTTAGCAAAGATACAAAGATTTTTCGTATCTTTGTCCAAAGCAGTACATTATTTATGTAACTAAAACTAACACATTATACTAACTAAAACTTTTTTACTATGTTCAAAGGACATCCTAAAGGACTTTTAGCAGCTGCTCTTAGCAATATGGGCGAGCGTTTCGGTTACTACATTATGAACGCCGTTCTCGTATTGTTCCTCTGCTCGAAGTTTGGTTTGAGCGAGGAGACAAGTTCTCTTATCTACTCATTCTTCTATGCTGGTATCTACATTTTGGCGTTGGTAGGTGGTTATATCGCCGACAAGACCCAGAACTACAAGGGTACTATTATGGCGGGTTTGATGGTTATGGCAACAGGTTATGTGTTGCTCTCTATTCCTATTCTCGCAACATCAGGTAACATCTCTTGGTTGTTGCCACTCACCTGCTTGGCACTGTTCATCATCGCCTTTGGTAATGGTCTGTTCAAGGGTAACCTCCAGGCTATCGTAGGTCAGATGTACGACAACCTCGAGGCTGAGGCTGCCAAGAATGGCGAGGAGGCATTGAAGGCCGCTAAGGAGAAGCGTGACTCTGGTTTCCAGATTTTCTACGTATTTATCAACGTAGGTGGTGTTATCGCACCTTTCGTTGCTCCATTGTTGCGTGAGTGGTGGTTGAAGGCCCACGATATGCTCTACAACGCACAGTTGCCAGCACTCTGCCACCAGTTCCAGGAGACAGGTGTCGAGAGCGAGAATCTCACACGCCTTGCTGCGGAGTCAAGTGTTCAGCCTATCAGCGATATGGCAACCTTCTGTGGTGACTATCTTCAGATTTTCAACGAGGGTATCCACTACTCGTTCATCGCATCTGTTGCCGCTATGCTCATCTCACTCACAATCTTCATCGCTACACGCAAGCGCTTCCCAACACCTCAGAAGAAGGCTGCCGCTACAAACGTAGACTACACTCCTGAGGAGCGTAAGGCTGCTGCTACAGAGATTAAGCAGCGTATGTATGCGTTGTTCGCAGTGTTGGCTATCGCTATCTTCTTCTGGTTTGCATTCCACCAGAATGGTACATCATTGTCGATGTTTGCTCGTGACTTCGTGAAGTCTGACAGCGTTGCTCCAGAGATCTGGCAGGCCCTCAACCCATTGTACGTTATCTTGCTTACCCCAGTTATTATGTGGGTATTCAGCGCATTGGGTCGTCGTGGCATCTACATCTCTACACCTCGTAAGATTGCTATCGGTATGGCTATCGCAGGTACTGCATATGTGTTCCTCGCAGCATACTCATACTTTATGGGCTATCCATCTGCTACTGAGGCACGTGCCGAGGGCGTTGTGTTGTCAGGCCCTTGGGTATTGTTGGTACTCTACTTCTTCTTGACCGTTGCAGAGTTGTTCATCTCGCCACTCGGTCTGTCGTTCGTATCGAAGGTTGCTCCAAAGCATATGCTTGGCTTGTGCCAGGGCTTGTGGCTCGGCGCTACAGCCGTTGGTAACCTCTTGTTGTGGATTGGTCCACTCATCTACAACGCAGCACCTATCTGGATTTGCTGGACAGTGTTCCTCGCCGTATGCCTTATCTCTATGGGTATTATGCTTGGAATGGTTAAGTGGTTGGAGCGCGTTACCAACGCATAAACCGCTATATAGGGGTCACCGCGACCCATACGTTTTAACCCGAGTGAGCAGTGCCTCACTCGGGTTTCTTGTTTACCTATATTATATATATCGCTCTCAAAGCCTCGATATCAGCAAGTTCTGCTGTAGGACAGTCTCCACATTTATCCTCTATTTTATTTGTTTTTTCGAAATAATTACTACCTTTGTGGTATCGTAAAGCAAAAAACAGAAAACATCGAATGTTCGTAATTTCCACATATAGTGTATGTTGGAACCTCCTCGGCGTCGGGGTGGGTATTTTTCGCACCTGTAAATCCATAAGTTACGAGCATTTTAGCCTAAAACATAATTATACTATTTTACCACATCCGCCACTACTTGGCGTTGGTGTGGCATAGGGTCGTTGTCTATACCTCTGCAGGGTTTAGGACTACGACCTTTGGTGTTTCACACCATACCGAACTACGAAAGCAAACACTTATTAACTTAATTAACAAATCGTATGAAAAAATTATTCGCTTTATTGGCAGTGGTACTCGCTGTAGTATCGTGCCAGCGCGATGCTGACGACCTGAACGTCGCTATGGGTGGCGAGCAGGAAGTTATGCTCACCGTCTCACTTCCTGAGGCAACCCGTGCCGACAGTGCACAGGGTGGTTTAAGTAATATTGATAAGAGCAAGTTTACCTTGCGCTACATCCTCGAGATTTACCGCACTGAGAATGTAAATGGCGTTGATGAGGTGCAGTATAGCACTTGCCAGCGTTTCGTAGAGCCATCTGACAACAGCTCAATGGTATTCCCAGTGCGTCTTGCTCCTGGTCGTGACTACCGTGTTGCAGCGTGGGCTGATATCGTTGAGAAGGGTACAACCGCTGACCGTTGCTACTACACAGAGGCGGGTTTGGATTCTGTGACTGTTATCGATGAGATGTGGAAGCCTATGGATGAGACTCGCGATGCTTACACAGGTCTTAAGATTATCAAGAAGTTTGGCGAGGAACAATCTACAAACTACAACATCACACTTCAGCGTCCATTCGCTAAGGTACGTGTTGTAGCTACTGATATAGCTGCTATCCGTAAGGTAGGTCTTGAGCCTACAACAGCTAAGATGTCTTATCTTGAGGATATGTATCGCACATTCAATGCTGTTGCTGATACTAAGATTAACGAGACAGACAGAAGCGATGCGGCTGAAAGAGAGGATGTAACATATACATACGTTCAGGAGTATTATGAGGCATATAGCGAGGATGCTGCAGAGTTTACCCTCTTCACTGACTATATCTTTGTTCCAGCATCAGGCACTGCGAAGTTCACTCTTACTGTAAAAGATCAGGACAACCGCACTATCAAGGAAAACTCATTCAACACCGAGATTTCTGTAGAGCGCAACAAGCTTACTACTATCAAGGGTGATGTTCTTACAACTGGCGGCAATATCAAGGTTACTGTTGACAACGAACTTGGCGTAAAGGAGACTTACAACATCGTTGACACTGCAGAGGATTTGGTTGAGCAGTTCGAGAAACTTGAGACTGCTGATAATGTTAACATCGAATTGGGCGGTGACATCGACCTTAGCGACCTTATCAACGCTGGCATTTTGTCTACACGTGCAAATACATACACCTACGCATTGGAAATTCCAGCCAACAAGACTGTTGTTCTCGACCTTAAGGAGCACAACCTTGTTTACAGCACAGATGTTTTGAATCGTGCTATGATTCACAACTATGGTAACCTTACAATAAAGTCTACAACCGGTGCTGTTAAGTTCTACTATACAGGCGAGAATGATACTACTTATGGTGCGGGTAACTATGCTATCAACAATGGCGGTATCCTTACTATTAACGGTAATGTTGAGGCAATTGCAGGTACTGTAGGCGAGAAGTTCGCTCACGCTTTCTATGCTATCAACACATCAGGCACACTCACAATTGATGGTGGTAAGGTTGTTAACAACACAAATATTGCTATTCGTCAGTGGATAGGTAGTGAGACTAATGCTTCAGAGATTACCATCAACGGTGGTGAGGTAGTGGGTTCACGTGCTATCTGGGTTCAGTTGCCAAACAATAGAGCAGATTTTGCTCCTAAGGGCAAGATTAACGTAAACGGTGGTACTCTCACTGGTACAGCAATTGACGGCACACAGGATAGCGGTAGCGTATTGGCTATCTACTCTTACAGTTATGGTAACCAGATGAAGAACGTTGAGTTCGACATCACAAATGGTACTTTCTATGGTGATATCGCTTTGACAGGCGGTCGTACTGATAATAAGGTAGATATGGAGAAGGTTACCATCAGCGGTGGTGCTTTCTACGGTGTTAATGGCGACATTTACACATATGCTTCAGATGATCTCGCTGCAGAGGCTATCACTATCACTGGTGGCTCATTCTCAAGCCTTTCACCTATCGTATATCTTGCTGATAACCGCACTTATACTCTTAACAGCAACGTCGAGAACGCTGAGCCTGTTAAGTTCGTGGGTAATGGTACTTTGAATTTGAATGGCAAGACCGTATCTGCTTACGACAATTCTACAGCAGGTTATGCCCTTATCACAAACAACGGTACTCTTAACATCACAGGCGAGGGTACATTGAAGATTACTGGCGCCGCAAACGACAGAGGCTGGAACGCATACTCTTCAGTTATCTCTAACAGCACTAACGGTATTCTTACAGTTGGAGAGAACGTAACTATCGAGCACCTCGGTGGTACTTCTATGGCTTATGGTATCGATGTTCTCACAAACGGCGGTATTGGTGATTCTCACGCTACTGTTTATGGTACTGTGAAGTCTACTTATCGTGCTATCCGTCAGTTCCTCAACAGTGACAGCAAGATGAATACCTTGGTTGTTAAGGAGGGCGCTAGAGTTGAAAGTACTGGTGGCAATAAGGCTATCTGGATGCAGGACCCAAGCAAGAAAGCAAACAAGGGTACGCTTACTGTTGAGGGCGGTGCATATGTACACAGCGTATATTTGGATGTTACAGTGGGCTCTACAGAGTGGCCTGTTGAGGTATCAGTGGTTGCATCTTCATTGACTGACCAGAGCGAGAATAAGGGTCTTTATACTGAAAACATTCCTGATGGTTACGCAGTAGTTAATGAGAACGGTGTTTGGAAAGTATCCTATACTTGCGCAGCTAAGATTGGTAACGAGGAGTACAACTCACT
>JAFOCZ010000030.1 GCA_017380955.1 Alistipes sp. | reverse complement strand
TGATATATAAACCTCGTCATACCGAGGAGGCGCACGGTAGTGTGTATCAAGCGGTTATATGTTCGCTGCGCCGACGTGGGTATCTACCGCTGCGATATCCATTGAGGGCTGTGATTGATAGTGTCAATCAGTATCATTAAGGGCGTATCCCAGCGGTAGATTGCCACAGAATTGCATAGAATGTATAACGTATCAGGTAGGTATATTGATGCAATTCTTCGCAATGACGTTATATAAAAAATAATACATAAATATGATACTACGCAAGCAATTTTTGCAGCACGTGGGGCAGACATCCCCATCGCCAATGCTAATAGAGGTGGCACGCGCCGAGGGCTCGTTCTTCTACACCCCCGAGGGTAAGAGATATTTCGACCTTGTGGCAGGTGTGTCGGTGAGTAACGTGGGTCACGCAAACCCCGAGGTAGTGCGTGCAGTACAGGAGCAAGCCGCTCAGTATATGCACGTTATGGTATATGGCGAGATGGTTGAGCGACCACAGGTGGAGTATGCGCGTCGCATCACCGAGTTACTACCTGGCGACATAGACTGCCTATACTTTGTGAACTCGGGTGCCGAGGCCGTGGAGGTGGCACTGAAACTCGCAAAACGATATACCGGACGCACGGAGTTGATATCTATGCGCAGAGCATATCACGGCTCTACGCACGGCGCTATGTCGATGATGGGCGCACCCGAGGGCGAGGAGTGGAAGGCGGAGTTTAGACCACTGCTACCGGATGTTAAGTCCATAAATTTCAACTCATTCGAGGATTTGCAGAAGATAACATCGCGCACCGCAGGTGTACTCTGCGAGGTGGTGCAGGGCGAGGCTGGTGTGCGTCTGCCAAACCCCGAGTGGCTGAAGACACTCCGCGAGCGCTGCACAGAGGTTGGCGCACTGCTAATCTTCGACGAGATACAGACAGGTATGGGTCGCACAGGCGCTATGTTCGCCTCAACGAAGTATGGCATCACCCCCGATGTGGTGTGTTTGGCGAAGGCTTTTGGTGGCGGAATGCCACTTGGTGGCGTAGCGTCAAAAAAGCATATTTTGGACTCTTTCACCCATAACCCCTGCTTAGGTCATATCACCACATTTGGCGGACATCCCGTATGCTGTGCAGCAGGTCTCGCAGCGCTTAATTACCTATGCAACAACAACATCGTAGAGCAGGTAGAGGCTAAGGGCGCTCTGTTTGAGCGACTCCTCGAGAGTCATCATCGCATCCTTGAGATTCGCCGCTCGGGACTTTTACTCGCCTTGGAACTTGGCAAGCCCGAATACCTCTATCGCCTGATGGAGATTTTCAAGGAGGTGGGCATTATGAGCGACTGGTTCCTCTACTGCGACACGGCATTCCGCATCTCGCCACCGCTGACCATCTCCGAGGCCGAGATTGAGGAGTGTTCGGCACTTATCCGCGAGGCCCTCGACAGACTCGAGTAAAGTGAAAGGTGAAAAGTGAAAGGTTTGCACTTTTCACTTTTTTTTGTATCTTTGTGCGATTATGCGCACGCATACACAACGTGCGCACGTATACGACACAAAGAGATGTTAGAGAAATTAGCAAAACAAACCGCGATATATGGCATCAGCACGATAGTAGTACGCTTTCTGAACTATCTGCTGACACCCTACTACACCCGTATCTTCGAGCAGGGTGAGTATGGCATTGTCACCGACATATACGCCCTTATACCCTTTGCCCTTGTGGTGTTGTCGATGGGTATGGAGTCGAGTTTCTTCCGCTTCACAACACGCGCCGAAGAGCAGGGTGGCGATGTGGCAGAGGGCAAACGTCGTGTCTTTGCCTCGACGTGGGGTATGACATCGCTAAATGCTGTGATATTCTTCGTCGTTGTCTGCCTGCTGAATGCTCCGATATCGAGGGCTATGGGTATGGCATATGTCGCACATCCCGAGTATGTGATGATTGTGGCGGCGATAGTGATGGTGGATGTGTGGTCTATAATCCCATTCTCACGCCTCAGGGAGCAGGGTCGCGCCTTGCACTTCGTATTCCTCAAAGCCATAAGCGTACTTCTGAACGTAACCCTCGCCATAGTATTTGGCATCGCGGGTCTCTACGCCACGGAGTTTGGTGTGGGATGGGTGCTTGTAGCCAACCTCATAGCAAGTGTCGTAACACTGATACTCCTTTTACCAACCACAAACCGCATACGCCCACGCATAGATTGGTCTCTGATGCGCCAAATATTCATATACTCTCTGCCACTGCTTTTGGGAGGCATCGCCGGCACAGCGACAGAGTTTATAGACCGACAGATGATCAAGTTCCTCACCCCTGGTGGCGAGGCCGAGGCATTAGCACAGCTGGGCATCTACGGCGCTATTGTCAAGATTGCAGTCATCATGACCCTCTTCACGCAGATGTATCGTCTTGCTGCCGAGCCATTCTTCCTCGCAGGTTTCAAGAAGGAGGAGTTCAAGGAGGCAAATGCCGCGTCTATGAAATACTTCGTGATGGCATCTATGGTCATCTTCCTCGGCATAGTCCTCTTCCGTGATGTTTTTGTGCTTATCGTAGGTCGTAACTTCCGCGAGGGTATCGATATTCTGCCTATAGTCCTGGCGTCGAATGTTCTGGCTGGCGTATGGTTTAACCTGTCGTTCTGGTACAAGCGTGAGGAGAAGACGAAATATGCAGCATACATCACCGTGCTGGGTCTTATGGTGACCATAGCGCTGAGTTTCATCCTCGTACCCAAGATGGGTTATCGTGGTGCGGCGTGGGTGCGTCTGGTTGCCGAGGCGGCTATGGTGGTGTGGAGTTACGCCCTCTGCCGCAAGCACTACCCTATACCCTACGACCTCAAGCGTATTGGCGAGTATTTCGTGGTAGCAGCGGTGGTATACACCATCTCGGAGCAGTTGACAGCATTGCCATATGCCATCCATATGGCCACAAACGTGGTGTTGTTCCTCACAGCGATATGCTATGCTGTATGGCGTGAGAAGATAGACATCAGAGCACTTGTAGCGAGTGTTTTAGGAAAATTTTTAGGTAAGCAACGATAATGAGATTTGCAGATATCATAGGTCACGACGCTCTAAAGGCAAGACTTAGAGCACAAATAGATGCTGGGCGTGTCAGCCACGCACAACTCTTCACGGGCGATGCCGGTTATGGCTCGTTGCCGCTGGCATTGGCATATGTGCAGTATCTCTTCTGCCCTCATCGCCACGATGGTGACTCGTGTGGCGAGTGCCCCTCGTGCCAGCAGATAGAGGCTTTGGCACACCCCGACCTACACTTCGTATACCCTGTGAACAAGCGCGAGAAGAAGGCTGGCGAGGTTGTCATAAGCGATATGTTTATCGACAAGTGGCGCGCTATATGGCAGCGCAACAGCGGTATATTCTCGGCAGAGGAGTGGTATTCGGACCTCGACCTCGGCAAGACTATGAAGGGTCTTATCTCGGCAAAGGAGTCGGAGGAAATAATCCGCAAATTGCAGTTCAAGAGTTACTCGTCGGAGTATAAGGCGATGATAATATGGCTGCCCGAGGCTATGAATCAGGAGGCGGCAAACAAGATTCTCAAGATTCTCGAGGAGCCCTGGGAGAAGACGCTCTTTATCCTTGTTTCGGAGCAACCAGAGTTGTTGTTGCAGACCATAACCTCACGAACACAGGAGGTGACCGTAGGACGCATAGATGTCGCTACGTTGCAGGGTGTCGCTATGCGCGAGGGCAAAGCCCAGGATGTGGCGCATAACATAGCACGTCTGGCAGGAGGCTCTATGTTGGAGTTAAGAGAGTTGTTGCGAGGTGCTACGGATGAGTCACGAGCGCTGTCGTTCGAACTCTTCACACGCTTGATGCGCCTTAGTTACAACGACAAGCACCTCGAACTCTTCGAGTGGGCAGATGACATCGCAGCGCTCACACGCGAGGGTCAGCGACAGTTCTTCCTCCACGCGGTGCGTCTGCTGAGGGAGAGTTATATGCTCCACGCAGGTCTCGGCGCTATAAGTTACCTTTGGGGTGAGGAGAGAGATTTTTGTGTTAAGTTTGCACCATTTATCGGTAACCAGAATATCGAGATTTTAGTGGAGGAGATAGAGCGCGCTATGTTGCAGATACAGCAGAATGGCTCGCCACGCATAGTATTCACACACTTCGCACTCGCAGTGTCGAAGCAGATAAACCGCCTGAAATAATGGAGAAGCAAAGTGTAATATTGCTACTTGGCTCTAACGATGTGGATGCTGCAGGTATCGTGCAGCGCGCCATACGCATCATCGACGACTCGGTAGGCGAGGTTGTGAGGTGCTCGGCAGAGTACCGCTCCGTGGCCTATGGCTTCACCGCAGAGAGGGAGTTTGTGAACTGCGCCGTGGAGGTTATGACAGATGCGGATGCCTACGAGGTGTTGCGCCGCATAAACCTCATAGAGGCGCTCCTGGGGCGTGACCGCGAGGAGGAGATGAGGGTTAAGAGCGCTAAGGGCGAGGCATATGCCTCACGACCCATAGACATAGATATAATTTTTTATGGCGATGCTACGTTCTCGGATGAGAGGCTTACGATACCCTACCACTTCCTCGATGAGAGGGAGTATGCGTTGCGCCCTGTGGCAGATGTAGCCCCCGAGCGCAGACACCCAGCATTAAAGCAGACACCACGCGAGATGCTGCGCAGATTTAGTAACGAGTAATTATTGTACGGATGAGATATTTAACAAGAATAGCGGTTTTTGCCATAGTGGCGACACTATGCTGCGGCTGTTTCAAGGATGAGAAGCAGGGCACACGAATGCTTGTGGCGCTATGGTCACAAAATGTTGTTGATGACCCTATACTCCCCACTACTGCCGACTGCGAGGGCTATGCCTTCAAGGTTGAGAAGGGCTCGAAGTGGGAGGTGGCATCGTGGGAGGATGCCCTCGCACACCGCATCACAAACACCGACACCGGCGAGCAGAAGGCCGAGGAGCAGATATATGTATATGCTACGTATGACACCGCATCGGAGTATCAGATGGGCTTTGAGTTGTGGACAGAGCACACATTCCTCGTTGTGGTGGACAAGAGCAACAAGTTATACGCCACACGCCAGTACGACACGCCTATGAACTTGCCTGTGGTATACACCGATTTGCACCTATATGCGTACAAAAAGTCGGGCACGGCGAATGGCTGGATATTTACAAATCCATTCCCCGATGAGAAGCGCGAGCCTCTGGTGCCTAAGGAGGAGGAAGAGGTCGTAGAGTAGCGAAAAAGAGTCAAAGTATGAAGAAGATGAGCAAGACACGAAATATTACTACCAGGATTACAAAGTTCATTTCGGTGGCTATAGTGCTGTTGTTTGGTGCAGCGCTGCTTACCAAGTGCGCATCGACGATGGTGCCTACGGGAGGTCCTAAGGATACCATCCCTCCGGTGATTGTATATATGAATCCCGACAACTTCTCGACAAACATCGACACGTTGCGATACCCAAAGATCTACGTGGAGTTTAACGAGTTTGTGCAGATTAAGGATGTGCAGAAGGAGTTGTTCACATCGCCAGCGATGAAGAAGAAGCCTATGGTGACACGTCGCGGTATGGGCATCGTGGTGCAGATGAAGGATACGCTGCGCCCAAACACCACATATGCCATCAACTTCGGCTCGTCGATTGCCGATAACAACGAGGGTAACCCACTGCACTCTATGCGCTATGTATTCTCTACGGGTGACACGGTGGACTCTATGTATATGTCGGGATATACGGCAGACTCCTATAAGGCCGACTCGGTGAGCAAGTCGTTCATCTACTTCTTCATCGCCGACTCTGTGGAGCGCCCTACGGATTGGGACTCTACGATGTTCAAGTACAAGCCTCAGGTTATTGCTCGCGCCGAGAAGAATGGTATCTTCATCGCACAAAACCTCAAACCTGTGGACTACCGCATCTACGCCTTTGAGGATACCAACGGCAATATGGAGTATGAGCCCTCGGTGGATCAGATTGGCTTCCTCGACACTACGTACAACCCTCGCTATATGCCTGGCTTCAGCATATGGTTTGACTCGCTGCGCCACTACCCATCGGCAGAGCCTCAACTATACTTTAGAATGTTTATGGATAAGCGTTTTGCGCGCCACACCCTCAGCGGCCACGAGCGCCTCAACCGCCATAAGGCGATGCTCTACTTCGGAGCGCCAAACCCCGAGGTGGTAGCCGTAAAGTTCGACTCTATCCCCGAGGATAAGGTGATATATGACCCTCAGAACTACAACCGCGATACTGTGGCATTGTGGTTTGACATAGCCCCTGAGGAGTTGCCCGACACCATCAAGGGTGAGATTACATACTTCAAGCACGACTCCGTAAATGAGTTGGTGGAGTCTACCGATAAGTTGCGCCTTGCGTGGGTGAAGGTTGAGAGCAAGGAGGAGCGCAAGAAGCGCGAAGAGCAGGAGAAGGAGCGTGAGAAGGCCGAGAAGGCTGGTGAGGAGTGGGTAGCACCCAAGGAGGAGAACCCATTCAAACTAAATATGCCATCGTCGGGAGAGTTCCACAAGCATAAGACTTTGGATATGGAGTTTGACTTCCCACTTACGAAGTTCGACTCTACGCTTGTGACCCTCAAGATGACTACCGAGGAGAACAGCGAGGCTACGGATGTGGAGTTCCACTTTGTGCAGGACACTATCAACAAGCGTAAGTATCAGTTGAAGGTGGATTGGATGCCAAAGGCTAAGTATGAGTTGATGATGCCTGCCGGCATCTTCGAGAACATAGCCCGCGAGAGCAACGACACCATAAAATACTCATATACAGGTGCCGACCCCGAGAAGTTTGCTTTGTTGAATATCAACGTCAAGAGCACACACCCCAAGGCTCGCTATATCCTGCAGATTACCAACGCACAGGGTAAGGTGCAGCGCGAAGTTCGCGATGTGAAGGCTGGTAAGTATGTGCTGGACTATATCACCGCTGGCGATATTATGCTCCGCGTGGTGGAGGATATGAACGGCAATGGCAAGTGGGACACGGGCGATATGGTGCTTATGCGACAGCCCGAGCGCACCGAGATTTTCAAGAATGAGGATGGCCAGGAGGTTATAACAACCAAGGAGAATTGGGAGTTTGACCTCGAGGTGGATATGGATGTGTTGTTTGCACCTATAACTATGGAGTCGTTGGTTAAGATGCTCGACGACCGTGAGGATGAGCGTCTCAAGAAACTCGCTATCGACGAGGCTAAGAAGCGCCAGGAGGCGAATAAGAGCAAGAACAACCAGAACTCTGGAATGGGCTTCGGAGGTATGGGCGGCGGCGCTATGGGCGGTCTCGGAGGCCTTGGCGGTGGCGGTGGTGTTCGTAGCAACGACACCAGCGGCGCTATGTCGGGAGGAATGGGTAATATGCGACGCTAAAAAATGAGTTAGAATGAAGAGATTCGGAAAGATACAACTACTTCTTGTGGTGGCGATAACCATTGTTGCCACACTATGCAGCCAGCGTGCTATGGCTCAGCATACCCTCACCCTTACGGGAGGTACGGGAGCATCATATGCACGTTTCTACCCTACGGAGCAGACTAAGTGGATGTGGGGATGCGAGAACTTCGGAGTGTCGTGGCGTTACTACAGCGAGAAGCCACGCTTTGTGGGTGCTGTGGGTGTTGACCTCGAGTATAAGCAGCGAGGATATTTTATGGGTTGGACATACACCTCGTTGTGGACTCCCGACGAGAATGGCGAGATGACCGAGAAGCGCACCTACAAATTCTATAACCGCAAGATAAACACGCTGATGTTGCCGCTGGTGTGGCAGCCACACTTCTACTTTGCCAAGAATCGTGTGAGGGTGTTTGTGGAGGCGGCGCTGGTGCTGTCGTACAACATCTCCTCGACGTATAGTTACGAAAATAATGAGCGACCAGGTGGTAAGTATGAGATGAAGATTCCGCGCGACAACCCCTTTGGCTATGGCTTGGCAGGAGGTGCAGGCTTCGCGTTGCTCTTCGGACAGGTGGAGGTGGGCTTCAAGGCGAGGTATGACTTCGGATATTCCGACATCCTGAAAAACCGAAATAAGTATTACTCAAACTCTACGGATGGCTACGAAAACCCATTCTACTACACGCCGCTGCGCTCGCCAATCGACAACCTCAGTTTCTCGCTGACCGTGGGATGGCGCTTCAACAAGCGAGGTTTCAACGAGTGGTTTGTGGTGAGACCAAAGAAGGAGAAGGCTCTCAAGACCTTCAACTTCTCGGAGCAGACAGGCACGAATAAGGGTAATCAGAACAACGGTGGCGGAGTACGCCGATAACATTTACGAAATAACTAAAACTAAGAGATATTATGGATTCTACAAGACAGCAGAAAATTGCTCGACAGATTCAGCGCGACATCGCTGAGATTTTGCAAAAGGATTTGGCAGACACCATTCGTGGCTCGCTCGTTACTGTAACCACAGTGCGTGTATCACCCGACTTGGCATATGCCAAACTCTACATCAGCATCTTCCCATTCGACCGCAGCGAGGAGATGCTCGCGGCTATCAAGGAGAAGAGTTGGTATGTTCGCAAACTCCTCGGCTCACGCATCCGCAACCAACTCAAGATTGTGCCAGAGTTGGAGTGGTTTATCGACGACTCGTTGGAGTATATCGAGAACATCGACAACCTCCTAAAGGAGTAGTACACACAAGAGTCAACGCCGTAGGATATGCTGTGGGGTAAGTTTGCGCGTAGATATATGTTTTCACCGAAGTCACACTCGGTGATAAACATCATTGCGTGGGTAAGCCTCATAGCCGTAGCTGTACCCACAGCGGCGATGGTGATTCTTATGGCGGTCTTTGACGGCCTTAGCCAGACCGTTGCCAAGTTAGACAGCGCCATAGATGGCGATATAGAGATTGTGGCACGTCGTGGCTCTACGTTCAGCAGCGACGAGGTAGATATCACCGAGATAGCAAATATCGAGGGTGTGGAGGCCATAGCGCCATACATCGAGCAGAGTATTATGGCATCCTCGGCAGGACGACGTGTTACGGTGGTAGTACGTGGTGTGGCGCGTGACTACTTC
>JAFOCZ010000029.1 GCA_017380955.1 Alistipes sp. | reverse complement strand
TCCTCAAGGAAGAAGTGCATACGATAGCGCCAGTAGTGGCGTGAGTTAGCAGGTACGTTGATACGCTCGTCGTGTGGATTCTCGCGGCGCAAGTCTCCATCCATAGCTAACCAATCCTGCAATGGGAGTACAGTGAGCATCGCTGGTGACTTGAGGTGCATAGCCACTACCTGCTCGCAAATCCAAGGCTCGCAGAAGTATGGTGCCTCGCCCCAAGCGCCAAGAACGTGGTTGTAAAAGCGCTGTGTGACACCTCTATCCTCCTCCCACCAAGCACGCAAAGGATTCATATCGTGAGTACCTGTGGTGCAGATAGAGAGGTATGGGTAGTCATACGTAGAGCCGAACTCCACCTTTGGGTCTTTAGGCATACGCTGAATCTCCAACGAGAGAATCTGCTCGCCCGACATTACCGATGGTACGCAGTCAGGAATCATACCCAAGTCCTCGCCACAAACGAGCATACCTGTAGCCTCGGTGAGTGGTGGCAACTTCTTGAGAGCCTCCCACTTCCAGAAGTCGTTGTGACGGCGATAGAAGAAGTCGTTGTACAAGCGGTTGTAAGCCTCCTTCTGGTTATCACTCAACCAACTATAGCAATCGGTGTTGTATGCCGAGATGCGAGGGTGGAACTTACCCTTCTGCACTGCATCCTCCACGAAGAGAACGTTATCAGTCTCGGCGATGTTACCAACGTGCCAGCCCTCGAAGCGGAAGCCATACGATGCAATCTCCTCATAAGAGTATGGCAACGCAGGGTTGAAGCGTCCGAGGAGTGCGTTTACGGCATTGAGAGGAATCTCCCAGATACGGAAGAAGCCCAAGATATGGTCGATGCGGTATGCGTCGAAATACTCTGCCATCTTCACAAAGCGAGCCTTCCACCACGCATAGCCATCCTCGGCCATCTTCTCCCAGTTGTAGGTTGGGAATCCCCAATTCTGACCCATAACCGAGAAGTCATCAGGTGGAGCACCCGCAGAAGAGTTCATATGGAACAACTCAGGGTATACCCACGCATCAACACTTGTGCGAGAGATACCGATAGGGATATCACCCTTGAGGACAACACCCTTAGAGTGAGCATAGTCACGCACCTCGCGCAACTGCTTAGAGAGGTGATACTGCACGAAGTAGTTATATGCTACCTCGTCGCTATGCTCCTTCTCATATTTCGCAGCCTTAGCCTTTGTATACTTAGCCATAGAGCCCCACTGCGCGAAGTCTGGAGTGCCCTTTGCATCACGCAATGCGCAGAATACAGCATATGGGCGCAGCCACTCCTCGTTAGCAGCCATAAATGCCTTAAACTCCTTAGATGCAAGGGTCTTCTTACCCTGCTCGGCATACACAGCGTGGAGATACTCAGCCTTTGCGGCATTCACACGCTCGTAGTCTACATTTGGCAGAGTGTTGAGTTCTGCGCCGAGAGCCTCGAAGCGCGCCATAGCCTCCTTATCCTTCAACTCACCAACGTGAGGCAGGTGGATAAACTGTGGGTGGAGCGCAAATGTAGAGTTGGCATTATAAGGATATGAGTCCTGCCAAGTGTTGGTCATTGTGGTGTCGTTGATAGGCAGAATCTGAATGATAGACTGTCCTGTCTGCGCTGCCCAGTCGACCATAAGGCGGATATCGTTGAACTCACCAACACCGAAACTTGACTTAGAACGCAACGAGAATACAGGTATCGCAACACCCGCACCACGCCAAGGTGCCATATCGAACTGAGGACGAAGACCCTCGATGATAAGTGCCTCCTCGGCATTTGTAGCCACGTTGAAGTAGTAATTCTCGCCCGACTGCCAAGCAACAACGTTGCCCGACTCGCTATCTACGATTACGAACTTATACGCAAAGCCCGACTTTGGCATCTTCACACGCGCGCTCCATATAGGTGCCTGAGCATCGTTCATAACAACACCCTTCTCCACGTTCCAGTTACCAAGCGCCTTACCCTCACCTACAAGCACCACGTGCTGCGATGAGCGTACCACGGCGATATCGGCACGGATTGTGAGATAGCCATCCTGAGCACCCTGTGCCTTCTTAGGCTTTGGGCGATGGAACACACCATCGGTGAACATCGATGAGTGGAAAGAGCGGTCCTGAGGCATATCATACCACTTGTCGAACACTCGCACATTCTCAGCCTTCTTGTCGAGAGGCAATATGTGCTTGCCACCCCACTCCTTGCGCACCACAGCATCGCCATATCGCACCTCGTAGCGATATACCAACTCCGCCGTCGCAGCGAGTTTTAACTCGGCACACCAAATACCCTCACCAGCATAGCGCATAGCATATGCCTTCTCCTTGTCGGTGCCGATGACCACATACAAATTCTCGCCGTATGCAGTCTGATACTCTAATCTAAGATTTAGCGTCATACCTTATTAATAATTGTTTATAGTTATATTCACGTTTATAGGAGTATCTCGCGCAACGCTACACAACTCTCCTCGGGGTTTCGGGGATCGAAATTGAAGCCCTCCCAGCCCTCGCGGCGCGCCATCTCCACATTCTCCTTACGGTCATCGATGAAGAGTGTCTCGCTAACGTCAAGACCATATCTTGCCACCAAACGGCGGTATATCTCAGCATCGGGTTTCACGACGTGCTCCTCGCACGACACCACCTCGCCATCGAAGTATTTGTAGACTTCGGTCTTGCGAAGGAACTCTATGAATTCCAACGACATATTCGATAACACATAAAGTTTATATTCAGCAGCCTTTAGGTCGGCGATAAGCGCCTTTGTAGCCGCAATCTCCTCCTGTGTGAGTATCGAGCGACGCAGGTTTTTGTCCGCCAACTCACGGTCGCAATTGTTGTAGTTAGCGAGGTCGTCGACAACCTGCTCATAGGTCACCACACCACGGTCATACTCCTCCCAAAAGCGTGGCATCTGGGGTAGCATAATATAGGAGAAGAACTTTATAAATTCGGGCTCGAATTTGCGAGGGTCGCGGGCGAAGACCACACCACCCAAGTCAAATACTATATTTTTCAACTTCTTCATAATTGACAAAAATAGTCATTTTGCACCAATAATGCAACATAAATCCCATATTTTTTACCGAACGGCAGAATATTTATGACGACTTACACCGTGGCAACAGAGTGTTTAGTGGAGTTTGTTGCTATTGATTTGTTGACAAACATAGGGATTTGTAACAGTGTAACAAAACAAGAGATTCACTGGGTAGTTATGGGGCGTCACCAGCGAGGAACGAAGTAACGTGGCAATCTCCAACCATTCCGCAGGAGATTCCCACAGTCGTTACGCTCATTCGGAATGACGGACAACCTATCCCTATCAATCCCTATATATTCCCCATTGATGCAATAAAATGTCATCCCGAGCGTAGCCGAGGGATCTCCTCGTTAGGCGCACCGCTAACAACGAACACATAACGAGGAGATTCTTCGACTCCACT
>JAFOCZ010000028.1 GCA_017380955.1 Alistipes sp. | reverse complement strand
TATAGACCGCGCGAACAAAAAGCAACAGAAGATGCTAACACAGGGCACTCCTAACGATTGGATTGAGGAGACCGTGCTCCTCGCCCACGACATCTATGAGCGCTCTACAATCGGCGGCAACCTCTCGTATGACTACGTAGCGCTCTACGCTCCCGTCATCGAACAACAACTCTTAAAAGGCGGTCTCCGCCTCGCCAAACTCCTCGAGGAGATATATTAGAACACAAACAAGGCTACCGATTTTTCGGTAGCCTTGCTTATATATTAATGGTATGATGTGCCACCACATACACCTCTGATATAGATATAACAAAAAACCTCACAACTTTCGTTGCAAGGTTTATTTGCTTGGGTGGAAGATGGGATTCGAACCCACGACCTTAGGAACCACAATCCTCTACTCTAACCGACTGAGCTACATCCACCATATGATTTGCTTATCAAATCGGATGCAAATATACACACTTTTTTCTATTCTGCAAAATTTTATACAATTATTTTTAAATTATTTTATTAGCAAAATATTAAACACACTGATTATCACTGATATGAATATTGTGGCTAAGCATACTTTTCTCAGCGAGGATTGCGATAGTAGTATAAACAATTGCAAGAATCAGCAATATCACAACATCTGTAGACACATCCGTAAGCGACGCTCCGGCAGTACCTATATTAACATAGGCGTTTACCGCGCTGCTACTTGGGAATATCTTACCAAGAATATACAACCACCCTGGGAACGCCTCCTTGGGATAGGAGACTCCGGCAAGAAGGAGTATCGGCACAGAACTCCACAGCAGGAGCATAAGCGGCGTTTCACGCTTGGCAAAGAGGTGCGACAACGAGAGTCCAAGAGCCGATGAGGCAATGATATAGAGCGCAAAAACAACGATAACATCCGAGGTTTCACCCTCGTATGGGAAACCAAAAATAGGCCATACAATACCCAATATAATGGTTAAGTTAATGCCATATATAATCATATAAACCAATATCTTAGCCACGACGCTCATTATTGGATTTAGTTGTATCATCGGTCGCTCTCTACGCCGAACGCCAAGCATCGCCAAGCCAATAAGGAGCGTCTGTTGTATGATTACCACAACGATAGAGGGCATAACAAACGAGCCGTAGCCCATCGATGGATTATGCAAAGTATGACCATCATAGGCGACAGGTTGCGCAATTTCCATTGCCTCGATATCATTTGCTCCTTTAGATACCAATCGCATAACCTCTATAGTTGCGCCGTTGGTGAGAGCATCTTTTGTCGCTTGTTCAAGGACTTGGCGATATAGAAGCAGATGGCTTCCGTCGAGTATTGTGGCGATGTTAGCGACCTTACCTGCAAAGACATCGCGCTCAAAGCCATCGGGTATCACCACTACACCAAACACATCACGCGAGTAGAACAAAGACTTTGCTTCGGCAAGAGTACTCACCTCGTACCTAACCTCGGTATTAGGTCCCGAGCGCAGACCATTCACCAGCGTGCGACTCGTGGGGCTGTTATCGTCATCCACCACGGCAATAGCCACATTACGGACAACCTCATTACCATACGCCAAAGAGTATATTGTGGTGTAGATAAGCATCGCAAAGACAAGAATCAGAAGCACTCCGCTATCGGTAAATATCATCTTAAACTCCTGTCTTACAACAGCAAAGAAACTATTTATATTACAACTATTTGCGCTTTTCATATCAACTTCTTCTCCAATACATTTCATTTCTCACTACCCTATCAAGCCTCTGCCACACCAACACTATAAGAGCAATGAAAACCAACAGGACACCAACCTTTGGGACATCGTATGATATAGGCACGCCAAGCATCATTTGATCAATGAAGATATCACTAAAATAACTCAGTGGAAAGAGTTTTGATAGTGGTTGTACAGCAGGATACATCGCCGACACAGGGAATGTTATACCCGAGAATGTGAACGCCATAACGGCATAACCGCCACCCAGCGACAAACCTAATCTCAGGTTGGCAGCGAGGGAGATTATGACTATCGCAACAGACTGATACGCAAGCACAAACAACAGAATACTTAAACTCAAAAACAGATAACTTCCCACACACTCCATACCCATTACAACAACCAGGATAAATAATACGAACTCCATCATAACGCTCATAACAATGGTTGCAGGTAGCATCTTGCCTACTACCGCTGCAACGAGTGAGTTATTCGATGTAGCGAGCCACTCACGCGCCGTAGCGTCACGCAACTCACGACCAAAGGCATAAACCGTAGACACAACCGTAAGTATAACCACGCCCATAAACATAAAGAGCGGAGCGAGGTAATAGCCATAGTTTAGATACGGGTTTGCCACTATGTTACTGTGAATATTAATCGGCATTATCTCAACCATTGCTTCATCATATCCAACACCCGAAGCCTGCAGTCTACTAAGTGACACCCCCGCCGAAAAGGTCATCACCGCTTGCTGCACATCGCGCTCTATAACCCCATCTGCCGAGATATTTGTGCCGAGCAGATAACACTCCACTTTTGTAGGCTCACCGCGTAGGATAGACGACTCAAAATCGCTATTTATATAAACGATAGACAGCACCTCGCCACGACGCAAAAGTTGTTCTGCCTTGGCAATAGACTGCGCCTCATCCACAACCTTTACACCTCGAGTAGCATCCACCATACTCACCAACTTGTGCGACATAGGGGAATTGGATTTATCAACTACCACTATAGGCAAATCTACAATCTCACCACTATAAAACATCGTGGTAAAGAAGAGTATCATCACCAGCGGTATAACGATAAGTATGGCGCGATATAGGCGGTTACGTGCCACCTCTTGCAGTTCTCGGATAAACGAATGTAATATATTGCAAAACAGACTCATAAGCAATGTTATATCACACCTCTAACAACTACGCTCATACCGGGTAGTAAAGCGTTAAAATCACCGATAGGTCGCGCGTGTACCTCGAACGTACGAATATCAAAACCACCTCTTGCGCGTGTAGCACTCCACGTCGCGAAGTCTGCCTCGGAGGCTATATAATTCACCTCAAACTGCAACGTTTTGTCTAAGGCAGGGATATAACCATCGAAGCGCACGCCTAACGCAATACCCACCATATCACTCTCCTTGATATTAAACACCACCCACATATCACTAAGGTCGAGGATAGTCACAACAGGATAACCCGACGACACCAACTCCCCTGGCTCGGATATTATATTTGATATTCGTCCTGATATTGGTGCATATACGCGTGCATCACTCAAGTAAGACTTCACCTCATCGACAGCCGCCTGCGCCTCACGCACCTTTGCTGCCACGGCGGCACGCTGTTCCTTTGTAGCACCCTCGACAGCCATCTCATACGCAGCCTTTGCGGCATTTGCTGTAGCCACCATAGCCTCGTAGTTTGCCAACACCTCGTCATACTGCTGACGTGGCACGACACCCTTATTATATAGATTCTTCACCCTCGTCAGGCTCTTCTTCGCGAGATCCTCACCCGCCATCGCTTTATGCCATAGGTTGCGCGCCGCGACAATCTCCTCCTTACGTACACCGTGCTCCACCTCAAGGTTTAGAGCCTCAGCAGCGGCCTCCAATGCTGCCACCTGACGCAACTTAGCATCGAGTTCGGGCGTAGATATCGTGTAGAGCAACTCACCACGCTCCACCCAATCGCCCTCCGCCACAAATAGCGAGTCTATACGCCCCGGGAGTTTCGAGGATGCACGGTAGGTACGACACTCTACAACGCCCTCGATAATAGGTTGGTTTATGCGATGCAGATATCGCACAAAGATATACCCTCCGATAAATAGCACCACTATAAATATAGATAAGGTTACTATATATTTAACACTGACTTTCATAATATTATGTTATTTTACATTAATAACTTTTGACCATTGTTCATATACTCCATAAATGTATCACTCAACCCCGATGCCTCGAGCAGTCGCGCAAGCGAGAGCATAGATTCATAGACCGCATTTAGATGCTCTACATTCGCCGCAGCCAACTCCACGCAGGCATCCACAACATCCGACGAGGCGGCAACACCCTCACGAAAACCCTCCACCGCGGAGTTGTAATAGACCTCAGCAAAGGATATAGCACGCTCCGTGGCCGAGATATTTGCAATAGCATTCTGCAACGTATAATACTCTTTATCAACAAGTAACAATATGTTAGATATAGCGGATTCTACCTCACTTTGCACGCTCGCCGCCTCACTTTTGGCAGCAACATAGCGATACTCTTTGCCTAATCCATCAAATATCGGAATGCGCACCCCGACACCCACGCTCCATCGTGGCACCATATCGCTAAGTTGATAACTATACACCGCCCCAGCACCCATAGCCACCACCTCAGGAAGCATCGCTGCTCGCGCAAGTTTCACACCCTCATTAGCAAGCCTTGCACCGAGTTCCGCCTCACATATAATTGGATTCAACAGACGCGCCATATCTCTATAATAGTCAATAGAGTATATATCATTACATAGAAACATTTCACCTATGGGATTTATACTCTGCCCTATACCCACAGTAGTCCTTAATGCCAACTCTGCAACACGCGCTTTACTCCGAGCATCCTGCAATGCGCGCTCCGCATCGGCAAGTTTATACTCCAAAAACACTACAACACTATGCGCCACAACACCCTCCTCCTCCATTGCCTTAGCATCGGAGAGATGTCGCGACATAGCACTAACAGCATCACGCCTCACATCACAGACTCTCCGCGTCACGACAACTCCAAAGTAACGTTCTACAAGTTCAGTAAGCAACCTACTCTCCACAGCATCAAGCGTATGAGTTGCCATATCTAAAGTTAATTTCGCAGCACGATTTGCAATGTTTATACTACCTCCCATATATATTGGTTGCACCACGGTAGCGCCAACAACACCAAAGGAGCGCTTTTGGAGAGTATAACGCCAGTCGATACTTGTTAGAGGTGACATACCTTCAGCAAGAAGTTGGGCAACCTCTGCAGTGATAAGACCATCGGAGACGCCCTTATTTATAAAATCGCCAATTCCCTTTGCCAGCACACCCTTAGCACCTCCAAGGTCTACACTTACATCTCTTTGCATCAGCGCAAAACCACCCATCACATCAATCTTTGGAAGACGCAAACCTCTTGTAGCACGAAGTTCATTATACGCCACATCTACACTATATCGCGAGGCCTTAATATCAGCATTATTGTCAAGCATCTCCGCGAGAGCCTCCTCAAAACTTATATCACGTTGCGCGGTAGCCGTAGACACCACACCCACCATCACAAGCACTATTATTAATATTCTCATATCCGCGAGTTTTACCTCTCGATATTCAAAAACCGGACAAAACACCTCGCCAATAGAGATAATTATCTCACACAGCGTTGGCACGCAAGTTGCACAACCAAGCAACGAGTATTAACTAAAACTAATTGATTATGAAACAAATTAGACATTTACTTCTTGTGCTTTGTAGCGCTACACTGGCAACGCCTCTGCTATCAGCACAAACACATCACCACCACGCCGAGGAGTACTCCCCAACGGTATATATGACCTCAAAGGAGCATCATAAGTCCGATGCACACCATAAGGTTGTCGACAGATTCAAAGACACACACCGTTGTGGTTTCCAGCAGACCCAACCGCCTCAGTTCATCTTCACATCGCAGGATAAGCGCTTTGCACTAGGTATCGGCGGTTACGTTAACCTTCGCACCAGTTATGATTTCAATGGTGCGATGGGTAATATCGACTTTGTACCTTATGATATACCTATGTCGCAGGGCTATGCCAACAAGCAACGCATTATGATGGATGCCTCTACATCACGTCTATTCATCAAAGCCGTTGTGCAGAGCGAGAAGTTAGGACAGGTGCTCGTATACGCAGATATGGATTTTCGTGGTGGCGCGGAGTTCACATATATTCCACGCCTACGCTCGGCATACATAAACTTGAAGGGATTTACCATTGGTCGTGACGTAACAACATTCTGCGATCTCAACGCAGCACCTACAACCATCGACTTCCAGGGTCCTAACGCCTATAACTTCGCCTTCAACCAGATGATTCGCTATGAGCATAGTTGCTGGAATAACCACATAAAATTCGGTGTTGCAGCCGAGATGCCATCTGTGAACGGCACATATGGCGAGCACTTCTCGCCTATCTACCAGCGTGTACCAGATGGTATTGCCTACCTGCAATATTCGTGGGGCGAGAACAAATCGAGCCACCTTCGTGCATCGGCTGTAATACGCGATATGTATCTTCACAACAACCGCACAGGTGAGAATACCACACAGTTGGGCTGGGGCGTGCAACTTAGTGGCCATATAAACATCAGCCGTTGGGTAGACATCTATATGAATGGTGTATATGGTCGTGGCATAACACCTTATATCCAAGACCTTAGTGGCTCACCATACGACTTCGCCTACGACCCCAAGAATCCCGAGCGTATGCAGACTATGCCTATGTGGGGATGGCAGGCAGCAGCACAACTAAACATCATACCAGGCGTATTTTGGCTATCAGGTGGTTACTCCGAGGCACACCTCGAGGAGAACAACGGCTACCTCTCTGCAAACGAGTATCGCAAAGGTCAGTATGCCTTTGGCAACGTCTTCTACAACCTCACCAACAACCTTACACTGGCGGTGGAGTATCTATACGGCACTCGTGAGGATATGGGTGGCTCGAAAGGTCACGCCAACCGCCTGAGTATTATGGCACAATACAACTTCTAATACCCAACATATAAGCATTAGTGTGGAGGGTCTGTCTAACGTACTTGTTGACAGGCCCTAACTTTGAGAAGTCGTATAACAAGAGTTAGTTTTGGGCGCACGAAGAGCGAAAAACCGGAGTTTACTGAGCGTAAATAAGGCTTTTGAGGTCGAGTGCATTTGTTGAGAGAATAGTGCAGATACAACGCTCGGCTAAATTTGAGACGATGGGCTGTACTTTGGCGTACTGCCCATTGGCGAAATATTTCGTTAGCGGCAGTAGGTGCGCTATTATCTCAGCAAAGACGCCAAAATAACCTTGTTAGACGACTTCTCTTTTTAATATATCGTTTGAAATGTTGGATATATACCCTATCTTTGCAAACGCTATGAAGACCTTTAGATTATTACTATATATCGCTACAATTCTATTTGCAGTAGGATGCGGAGCGCGCAAAGAGGAGGCAGGCTCATCAGCACCGCAGATTACAAGCGACACCGTGCGCCTGGTATTTGGTGGTGATTTGATGCAGCATATGCCTCAAATCAAAGCCGCGAGACAGGGCGATGGCACATATGACTACTCACGCTCCTTTGAGCATATAGCACTCATCTTTCGTGATGCAGATATTGCAGTCCTAAACCTCGAGACCACCATCACAACATCACAGAATTATAGTGGCTACCCCTGCTTTGCATCACCCATAGCATTAGTTGATGAGATGGTTGATATGGGTATAGATATCTCATTGTTAGCCAACAACCATTGCTGTGACAAAGGCTTGCGTGACATTACCACAACAATAGAGACTCTCACGGAGCGAGGCATTAGGCACTCGGGAGTATATCGAGATAGCACCGACTACCACAATAACAACATTCTGCACTTTAGTTCTAAGGGTGTTCGCTTTGCGCTCGTGAACTACACATACGGTACAAACGGAATGCCTGTACCAAAGGGAACAATTGTAAATCTCATAGACACCACACGCATACAGCGCGACCTGCGCTCAATATCGCGAGATAGCGTAGACTGCATCATCGCGTGTATGCACTGGGGAAATGAGTATGAGCGCCGAGCAAATAAGAGTCAGAAGAATCTTGAGAATATGCTCCGCAGGGAGGGTGTTGATATCATCATAGGCAGCCATCCCCATGTCGTTCAACCATACTCCGCTGACTCATTAGGCGTGGTATACTACTCGCTTGGCAACCTTGTATCTAACCAGCAATGGCGATACTCCGATGGTGGCATCATCGCCGAGGTGGAGGTTATCAGGTGCGACACCACCGACGGGCTACGCTATCGCACCACACCGCACCCCGTATG
The DNA here is from genome assembly GCA_017380955.1 of Alistipes sp. GTDB lineage: Bacteria > Bacteroidota > Bacteroidia > Bacteroidales > Rikenellaceae > Alistipes. The sequence goes on along the minus strand of JAFOCZ010000028.1, from coordinate 2,427 downwards.
GGTGCTATACCCCGAATACAGGGTTTTGCCACGCTCCGTTGGCGACACCCTAACAATGAGCACAGAGGCGCGCGCAAAATACGAGCAGTTTATGTCCGACACCGAGAAGTTATTAGGCATATAAAAACAACCACCCTTTGCAGAGCGGTTGCTATCCCTACGATAACTACCTCTAATAGTTATCCGCCATAGGCTCAAAGAATCTTTGTTCGTGTTCGCACGATGGGCAAATCTTTGGCGCAGTGGTCGCCTTGATGATGTATCCACAGTTGCGACATTGCCACACAATCTCACCATCACGACGGAAGAAATCGCCATCGGTTAACCTACTGAGTAACTTAAGGTAACGTCGCTCGTGCTCCTTCTCTACTTCAGCAACGTGCTTAAAGGTAAGCGCCACCTTCTGAAAACCCTCGGCGTGGGCAGTCTCAGCAAACGACGCATAGAGATTCTCCCACTCATCGTGCTCGCCATCGGCGGCTGCAACAAGATTCTTCTCAGTGGTAGATATCACACCCGCAGGATACGAGGCGTCGTGAATAGTCGCCATACCACCTTCGAGATACTTGAAAAATCGCTTTGCGTGCTCCAACTCCTGCTCTGCGGTCATTAAGAACACCGCAGCAATCTGCTCATAACCATCCTTCTTAGCCTGTGACGCGAAGAACGTATAACGACTTCGTGCCTGACTCTCACCAGCAAAAGCCTTTAACAAATTCTCCTCGGTGAGAGTTCCTCTTAATGAATTTTTCATAGTTCTGATTGTTTATAATTCATCACCGCATAGTGCAAATAGAGCGCCAAATCTAAAGATTTGCGCGTTACAATAAATTTTTATATCTTTGCACGATACTTCGAAAAATCAAAAACTAACTATATATGGCAGACGAGAAAATTATTTTTTCGATGGTTGGTGTTAGCAAGGTGCTTAACAACAACAAGAAGATTTTGAACAACATCTACCTGTCGTTCTTCTATGGCGCAAAGATCGGTATCATCGGTCTCAACGGCTCTGGTAAGTCTACGCTTATGAAGATTATCGCAGGTATCGACAAGAGTTATCAGGGTGAGGTGGTATTCTCACCTGGCTACAGCGTTGGTTACCTCGAGCAGGAGCCACAACTCGACCCTACAAAGACTGTAAAGGAGATTGTGGAGGAGGGTGCAGCATCTACCGTAGCACTCTTGAAGGAGTACGAGGATATCAATATGAAACTTTGCGAGCCTATGGATGACGATGAGATGGCACGTCTTATCGAGCGCCAGGGCGAACTCTACGAGAAGATTGACCACGTTAATGGTTGGGAGTTGGATAGCGTATTGGAGCGCGCTATGGATGCATTGCGATGCCCAGACCCTGACCAGAACGTAAGCGTTTTGTCGGGTGGTGAGCGTCGCCGTGTGGCATTATGCCGCTTGTTGTTGCAGCAGCCTGACGTATTGCTTCTCGATGAGCCTACCAACCACCTCGATGCCGAGAGTATCGACTGGTTGGAGCAGCACCTCCAGCAGTATAAGGGTACTGTTATCGCCGTTACCCACGACCGTTACTTCCTCGACAATGTAGCAGGCTGGATTTTGGAGTTGGACCGTGGCGAGGGTATTCCTTGGAAGGGTAACTACTCTGGCTGGTTGGAGCAGAAGACTCAGCGTATGGCTATGGAGGAGAAGCAGGAGAGCAAGCGCCGCAAGACATTGGAGCGTGAGTTGGAGTGGGTGCGTATGTCACCATCGGGTCGTCACGCCAAGTCTAAGGCTCGTCTCTCGGCTTACGACAAGATGATGAACGCCGACACCAAGGAGCGTGAGGAGAAACTCGAGATCTACATCCCTAACGGTCCACGTTTGGGAGATTTGGTTATCGAGGCTCAGGGTGTTACTAAGGCCTTTGGCGACAGAGTGTTGTACGAAAACCTCGAGTTCTCGTTGCCACCAGCAGGTATCGTAGGTGTTATCGGTGCTAACGGTACTGGTAAGACCACACTCTTCCGTATGATTATGGGCTTGGAGGAGCCTACATCGGGAAGTTTCCGCGTAGGCCCTACCGTGAAACTCGCATACGTAGACCAGCAGCATAAGTCTATCGACCCTGAGAAGACCGTATATGAGGTTATCTCGCAGAACTCTGACCTTATCCAGTTGGGTAACCGTCAGGTGCCTGCACGTGCTTATGTAGGCCGTTTCAACTTCAACGGTGCAGACCAGGAGAAGAAGTGCGGCGTGTTGTCTGGTGGTGAGCGTAACCGCTTGCACCTCGCTCTCGCACTCAAGGAGCAAGGTAACGTATTGCTCCTCGATGAGCCTACCAACGATATCGACGTTAACACACTTCGTGCGTTGGAGGAGGGTCTCGAGAACTTTGCGGGCTGTGCTGTGGTTATCTCGCACGACCGTTGGTTCTTGGATCGTATCGCCACACACATCCTC
>JAFOCZ010000027.1 GCA_017380955.1 Alistipes sp. | reverse complement strand
TGTTGAGGCGTGTAACTCTACGGGTAGGTTCATCTCCCTGTATGCCATATCCTGCACTATGAGGGCATCCACGCCCACGGCTATAAGTTCGCGTGCCAGCGCCTCTGCCTGCTTCAACTCGCTCTCGTAGAGTATGGTGTTCAGCGTAACATATACTCTCACGCCATAGAGGTGTGCATAGTCCACCACACGCGCTATGTCGGCTGTGCTATTTGTTGCGGCACGTCGCGCTCCGAAGCCCTCCGCACCGATATACAGAGCATCAGCGCCACAATCCACAGCGGCTATGGCGGCACGGTAATCACGTGCAGGACACAACAACTCTATCTTACGCTTTGAGTCTGAAAATCTTAGTTTACCATTCTCTCCAGTCATAGTTGCAAGTTTTAGGGTCGATATGTGAGTTGATAATCTCCACCAATTTAGAGTGATTTGCCGCGCTGTTGGCTCCGATAAGCAGCGTTGGCAAGTCGAGTTTTAGAGCCTCGTGGTTGTATCCCGAGATAGTGCCTCCCGCCTCGTTAAGGATAAGGTGCCCCGCTGCATAGTCCCACGGCATAACACGGTACTCGAAATATAGGTCACAAAGGCCGGCTGCTAAGTAGCAGAGTTCGAGGGCACACGCTCCAAAACGTCGCACATCATTACACTTCAGGTATGTGTCAAGGATGATGTCGCTGCACACCTTGGCGTGCTCCTTGCGATATAGGCTCATAGCGGTACATAGTATGCCATTGTCAAAGGTGCGATTTGACACGCTGATAGCCTTGCCGTTGAGGTATGCGCCATTGCCCTTTGTGGCGTGGAATAGTTCCTTCTTTACGGGGTTGTAGACAACGCCCATAATAACCTCGCGGCGATACATCAGAGCCACCGAGATGCAGTATTCCGAGATGCCTCGAGCATAGTTGGTAGTGCCATCTATAGGGTCTATAACCCACACATACTCTGCGCTACTTTGGTTGTTGAGGTCACCCTCCTCGCAGATAAAGCCACTCTCGGGAATAAGTTCGAGGAATTTATTACATAGAAACTCTTGCACTGCGATGTCTGTAGATGTCACAATGTTTTCAACACCAGCCTTTTGGCTTATCGAGAAGTTGCGTGCGGTAGCAATCTCTGCACCCTGTTTTACGATGCCGATTATGTCTTGAATATCTATGTTCATACTTTATGGGTCTATATCGCACAAAGATACAAATTAAAAGTGAAAAGTGAAAGGTGAAAACTGAAAAGTATAGTGCCTACGGCGTAAGTTTTTAACTGAAAGGTGAAAACTGAAAGGTGAAAAGTATGGAGTCTGCGACGCTTTTTTAAGTGAAAGGTGAAAACTGAAAAGTGAGGTGTGCTTTGCGCTGATTTAATATAATTCCGAAAAATTTTGTATTTAGGCGTACAACCTTATTAATTATGTTGTATCTTTGTACGATAAAAGTGAAATAAAACTCAGAATTATGCTTACACTAAAGCAATTGCGCGACAATACCGAGGAGGCTATAAGCCGCCTCGCAAAGAAAGGTGTTGATGCAGCACCTATAATCGCTCGCATCATAGAACTCGACGACAAACGTAAGGCTCTGCAGAATGACCTCGATGGCACTCTTGCTGCTCAGAATCAGGCTGCCAAGCAGATTGGTATGCTTATGGGAAAGGGCGAGAAGGAGGCTGCTGAGGCTATGAAGGCAGAGGTTGCAACACTCAAGACACGCTCACAGCAACTCAAGGAGGAGTCTGATAAGGTGGCTGAGGAGTTGCAGAATGAGATTGTTAAACTCCCTAACTTCCCACACGACAGCGTACCTGAGGGTCGCACTGCCGAGGACAACGTAGTGGTGAAACTTGTGGAGAACTACACTGAGATTCCTGGTGAGGCGTTGCCACATTGGGAGTTGGCGAAGAAGTATGACATCATCGACTTCGACCTTGGTGTGAAACTTACAGGTGCGGGATTCCCAGTATACAAGGGTAAGGGTGCACGTCTTCAGCGTGCCTTGATAAACTACTTCCTCGACTGCAATACACGCGCTGGTTATCAGGAGGTTGAGCCTCCAATTATGGTAAACGAGGCTTCGGGTTTCGGTACTGGTCAGTTGCCAGATAAGGAGGGTCAGATGTACCACGCTACGGCAGATGGCTTCTACCTTGTGCCAACAGCCGAGGTGCCTGTGACAAACATATTCCGTGATGTTATCCTCGAGCAGAGCGAGTTGCCTGTGAAGATGACAGCATACACACCTTGCTTCCGTCGCGAGGCTGGCTCTTATGGTAAGGATGTGCGTGGTCTCAACCGCTTGCACCAGTTCGACAAGGTGGAGATCGTTCAGGTGTCGCACCCCGATAAGTCGTACGAGGCGTTGGAGGCTATGGTGGCTCACGTAGAGAGCATCGTGGCATCGCTCGGTCTTCCATACCGTATCTTGCGCCTTTGCGGTGGTGATATGTCATTCACATCGGCTCTCACCTTCGACTTCGAGGTATACTCTGAGGCTCAGAAGCGTTGGTTGGAGGTGTCGTCAGTCTCTAACTTCGAGTCGTTCCAGGCTAACCGTCTGAAGTTGCGCTATCGTGATGATAACCGCAAAACACAGTTGGCTCACACACTAAATGGCTCGTCTCTTGCATTGCCTCGTATCGTGGCAGCATTGCTCGAGAATAACCAGACTGAGGATGGAATTCGTATCCCAGAGGTGCTAATTCCTTACACAGGTTTTGATTTTATAAAATAATTTGTATATTTGCACTTGAAATTTGTTAACACTCATTAAAACTTATAAGTAATATGGCTTACAAAATTTCAGATTCTTGTGTTGCGTGTGGTACATGCATCAACGAGTGCCCAGTAGAGGCTATCTCAGCAGGTGACATCTATGTTATCGACTCAAGCAAGTGTATCGATTGCGGTACTTGCGCAGGCGTTTGTCCTTCTGAGGCTATCGCTCCTGAGGCTTAATTGATTGTGAATGCGCTGTTTAGCGCTTCATAAAAGAAAATGGGTTTGTTCATCGAACAAACCCATTTCGTTTTATAAAAGCCGTATAACAAGGTTATTTCAAAATCCTCATTTACGCTCAGTAAACTCCGGTTTTTCGCTCTTCGTGCGCCTAAAACCAACTCTTGTTATACGACTTTTGAAACTGATACTTGCTTTGGACAAGCCCCTCTTACTTACCATTATAGGCATTCATCGTGCGGTCAGCGCCTACAGAGACAAACGACAGAATAGCATCGCCAAAGAGTTTCAGACGCTCGGGCATTGCCTTGTTCTCCTCGTCGCTAAAAGGTCCCAACACATAATCCACCTGATGACCCTTAGGAAAGTCGCCACCTACGCCAAAGCGCATACGTGTGTATTGGTTGTCACCCAAAAGTTCGGTGATGTTACGAAGTCCGTTGTGGCCACCCTCGCTGCCATTCTTACGCATTCGGAATGTTCCGAAGGGCAGGGCGATGTCGTCCGATATAACAAGGAGATTCTCGCGAGGTATGCGCTCCTGATCCATCCAGTAACGTACTGCCTTACCCGACAAGTTCATATATGTCGAGGGCTTGAGCAGAAATATGGTGCGACCGCGGTGTTTTAGCGTGGCCATAGCGCCATAACGTACTGTCGTAAAAGAGATATTGGATGCCTCGGCTAAGGCATCCAACACTCTGAATCCGATGTTGTGGCGGGTATTGGCGTATTCTGCGCCAATGTTGCCCAGCCCGACAACAAGATATTTCATCTTTGATTCGGTTTAGTCCAGTCTCTATTACTGTGCTGCACGTGAAGCACGTGTTACGCGAACTGCGCAAACAGCAGTAGTAGCAGGAGTTACGAAAGTAAGGTTCTCGTGCTGGAGGTCACCTACGAAGATTGTCTGACCAACCTTCAATGGAGTAACGTCAACAACGATCTCATCTGGAATAAACTCAACAAGACCCTTAACTGTGAGCTTACGAGCAGAGAGAGCCAACTTACCACCGATCTTAACACCCTCAGCGTTACCTGTAAGGCGAACTGGAACGTTAACTGCAACTGGCTTACCCTCCTGAACGCGGTAGAAGTCTACGTGGAGAACCTGCTCACGAACTGGGTGGAACTGTACCTCACGCATAACTGCCTTCTCAACCTTACCGTCGATGTTAAGCTCGATGATGTAAGAGTTTGGAGTGTAGATCAACTGACCGAGCTCCTTTGCGTCGATAGTGAAAGCGATCTCCTCACCACCACCGTAGATGATACAAGGTACCTGACCCTCGCGGCGTGCAGCCTTTGCGAACTTCTTACCGAAGTCCTTACGTGCAGTACCGTTAATCTGAATTGTCTGCATAATTGTTTAAATATTAATAGTTTAACTTCAGCACCACTCAATCATAGTCTATTGCTATAACCCCATAAGTGCCTGCTTGGGAGCGCAAAGATAGTGAAATTTTCTTTACGCAACTCTTTTTTGTCGATTTTTTTCGCAAAAAACGCTGAAACCTACGATATTGCAAAGTCGCGGAGACAGTCGTTCAACGATGTTTTCTTATCTGTAGACTCCTTGCGGCGACCGATAATCAGGGCGCACTGCACACCATACTCTCCTGCTGGGAACTTCTTGGTGTAGGTACCCGACACAACTACCGAGCGTGGTGGCACATAACCCTTATACTCCACAGGCTCGTCGCCCGTAACGTCGATGATATGCGTAGAGCCGGTGATAACGGTGTTAGAGCCGAGGACCGCCTCGCGGCAGATGTGCGCACCCTCCACAACGATAGAGCGTGAGCCGATGAAGCAGTTGTCCTCGATGATTACGGGAGATGCCTGCACAGGCTCCAGCACACCGCCGATACCCACACCTCCCGAGAGGTGTACGTTCTTGCCAATCTGTGCGCACGAGCCCACGGTAGCCCACGTGTCGACCATAGTGCCGCTATCTACATACGCACCTATATTTACATACGAAGGCATAAGGATTGCGCCTGGGGCTATATATGCGCCATAGCGTGCCACGGCGTGAGGTACTACACGCACGCCCAACTCCTCGTAGCCGCGCTTCAACTCCATCTTGTCGTACCACTCCAACTCGCCAGCCGTCATAGTGCGCATAGTCTGTATTGGGAAGTACATAATAATAGCCTTCTTAACCCACTCGTTAACCTGCCACTTGCTATTCTCTATGTCTATAGGCTCGGCACAGCGCACAACGCCTTTGTCCACAGCCTCTACGATGCGACGTATAGCATCCTTAACCTCCTCTTCGTGAAGCATCTCGCGGTTTTGCCACGCCTGCTCAACGATATCTCTCTCAAGTTCAAACATACTCTATTCTATATTATATATTATTAATCTCCTTTAGCAGTGCCTCCTCGTCGTAGCCACACTCCGAGTACAACTCTGCGGGTTTGCCGTGATGCACAAAGTAGTCATCTATGCCTAAGGTCTTTACCTTTGGTGTGAAGCCCTTGCGTGCGAGGTGTGACACTATAGCCTCACCCACACCACCGCGTATGATGCCATCCTCGATGGTTATGATGCGCGAGAATCGTGTGCCGATGCTCTCTATAAGTTCGGTGTCGAGAGGCTTGGCATAGCGGATGTCAAAGACCGCAACACTGCGCTCGCTGCGCTCTGCGGCACGCATCGCCACGTTTACCATAGTGCCAACGCCGATAATTGCCACATCGCTACCCTCGCGAAGTTGCTCACCACGACCCTCCACTAATATCTCGAAAGGTGTGTTGCGCCACTCCACGCCCTCGCCGATACCTCGTGGGTAGCGGATTACGGTAGGGTGGTTGGCCGTAGATGCTGTGTGCATCATCTGTCGGAGCATCCACTCGTTGCGTGGTGCTGCGATGGTGATATTTGGCAGACAGCCGAAGTATGCAAGGTCAAAAGCACCGTGGTGCGTAGCGCCATCCTCGCCAACGATGCCGGCACGGTCGAGGCACATCACAACAGGCAAGTTCTGAAGCGCAACATCGTGGATTACATTGTCGTAGGCGCGCTGCATAAACGATGAGTAGATGTTGCAGAAGGGGCGGCTGCCACCGGCTGCAAGACCTGCCGAGAATGTCACGGCGTGACCCTCGGCGATGCCCACGTCGAAGCATCTCTCGGGCATCTCACGCATAACGATATTCATAGAACATCCCGAAGGCATAGCGGGTGTTATACCCACAATTTTGTCGTTCTGGTGTGCTAAGTCGAGGAGTGTCTGTCCAAAGACATCCTGATAGCGGTCGGCAGGGTATGTGCTCTTCACGCGCTCTCCAGTAGCCACATCGAAGCGTCCTGGGGCGTGCCATACCGCAGGGTCTGCCTCGGCAGGAGCATAGCCCTTGCCCTTCGTGGTCTTGATATGCAGCAGTTTAGGTCCTCCGATATCCTTCAAGCCTCGGAGTGTGCGTATCAACTCCTCGATGTCGTGACCATCCACAGGACCGAAGTATCTGAAATTCAGACTCTCAAAGAGGTTGCTATTTTGTAGCAATCCGTGCTTTATGGCGTTACCCGTCTTGCGCACAAGGCGGTGCAATGGTGGTATTACCGAGAGCCCTCGCCATAGTGCTCGCTTCAGGGTGTTATACCATCGCGATGTAGAGATACGCACCAGGTAACTATCCAGCGCACCGGCAGGCTTGTCTATAGACATCTCGTTGTCGTTGAGTACCACAAGGATGTCGGTCTTTGGCGATGCTCCGGCATTGTTGAGACCCTCGAAGGCGAGACCTCCGGTGAGAGCACCATCGCCGATGACAGCCACCACGTGCTGAGGCTTCTGCTGCAACTCCTGAGCCTTGGCGATGCCAAATGCTGCGGAGATACTTACCGAGGCGTGACCACCACCAAAGGCGTCGTAGCGACTCTCGCTCATACGTGGGAAGCCGCTGATACCGCCATACTTACGGTTTGTGGTGAAGGTGTCGCGGCGCTCGGTGATAATCTTATGAGCATAGGCCTGATGTCCCACATCCCACACGATGCTATCCGCAGGGGTGTCGTAGACATAGTGGAGCGCTATGGTGAGTTCTATAGCACCGAGACTCGAGCCGAGGTGTCCGGGGTTTGTGGCGCAACACTCTACGATATAACGACGTAGTTCGTTGGCATACTCCTTCAACTCCGCGATGCTCAACTTTCGCAGATGCTCGGGAGTGTTTACACAATTCAGATATTTATACTCGTTGCCTATCATCGTTACAATATTCAATATCAAACAACAAAGATAAGTAATTTTTTAGATTAAAAGCCTCGCATAGCGCAAAAACCATACGCCGAGCGCTGAAAATTAAAAACTGTGGCGAAAAGATTGTATATTTAGGTAAAAATAACTATCTTCGCATAATTTAATAAAACATAAACGCATATCTAAAAATTATGGCAGCATCTAAGTATCGCAGAATATTGCTCAAACTCAGTGGTGAGTCGTTGCAGGGTAAACAGAACTATGGTCACGATGTAGAGGTCTTGAATGCTTATGCAGAGCAGATTAGGCGCATCAAGGATATGGGTGTGGAGATTGGTATTGTCATCGGTGGCGGTAACATCTTCCGAGGTATCCAGGGCGCAGGACGTGGCTTCGACCGCGTTAAGGGCGATCAGATGGGAATGCTTGCAACTATCATCAACTCTTTGGCGTTGCAGTCGGCATTGGAGTCAGCAGGTGTAAAGGCCAAGGTGCTTACATCTATCCGTATGGAGCCTATCGGCGAGTATTACTCTAAGGCAAAGGCTATCGAGTATCTCGAGGCAGGATATGTTGTTATCATCGGCGGTGGCACATCCAACCCATACTTCTCTACAGATACAGCATCGGCACTCCGTGGCATAGAGATTGAGGCAGAGGTGATGTTCAAGGGCACACGCGTAGATGGCATCTACACTGCCGACCCTGAGAAGGATCCTACGGCAACGAAGTTCGACACTATCACCTTCGACGAGGTCATAGCACGCCGCCTCAAGGTTATGGATCAGACAGCATTTACGTTGTGCCGCGAGAATCACCTCTCGCTCATAGTATTCGATATGGATACCGTGGGTAACCTCGAGAAGGTTGTAGCAGGAGAGAACATCGGCACCGTAGTTACAGAGTAAAACCTTAAAAATTTAGTATATTATGGCAATTCAGTCTAAGCATAAGAAGCGTGGCTCGACGCTCACCCTCCTGGTGATGCTCGCAGCACTCATAGCCCTTGTAGTGGCAATAATCCTTTGGCCTGTGGATGTAGTGGCATCACGCATCGAGTACCCTACACAGCAGGATGACATCGCCGAGACAACACTCATCAACGCTGGCGATGTAGCCCCTGACTTCACCGTCGAGATGCTCGATGGCAAGAAGGTGACCCTCTCAGCGCAGCGTGGCAAGGTGGTTCTCATCTCGTTCTGGGCAACGTGGTGTCCTCCTTGTCGTTTGGAGTTGTCACATATGCAGAAGGATGTTATCGACCGTTTTGCGGGCGAGGATTTGCTGGTGCTTCCTATCTCTCGTGGCGAGACTCGCCAGAAGGTTGAGGAGTACATCACAAAGATGGGCTACACATTCCCTATTGGTCTCGACACCGACCAGTCTATCTATCGCAAGTATGCCTCAAACTACATCCCTCGCAGCATCCTCGTAGGTCGTGATGGTGTTGTAGCATATGTCGGCGTAGGCTACGACGAGCAGATTGCAAAGGAGTTGGATGAGGCTATCACCGCAGCCCTTGCAAAGAAGTAAGACTCAAACGAATAAACTAAATAAAGATAAAAGTATGGATACCAAAACTATTATGGCCGAGGCTACAGATCGTATGCAGCGCGCTATAGATCACCTTGCAGAGGAACTTCTCAACATCCGCGCTGGTAAGGCGTCGGTAAATGTTCTCAATGGCGTTTTTGTAGATTACTATGGCTCACAGACTCCAGTATCTGGTGTTGCAAGTGTCACTGTTCCAGATGCTAAGACCATCCTCATCCAGCCTTGGGATAAGAATATGATTCGCCTTATCGAGAAGGCTATCATCGACTCAAACATCGGTCTCACACCATCAAACAATGGTGAGCACATCCGTCTCTCTATCCCACCTCTCACCGAGGATCGTCGTAAGGAGATTGTGAAGAAGGTGAAAGCAGAGGGTGAGACTGCACGTATCAGCCTCCGTAACGCTCGTCGTGATGCTGTTGAGGCATTCAAGAAGGCTCAGAAGGAGGGTATGTCTGAGGATGAGCAGAAAGACGGCGAGGCACAGGTACAGAAACTTCTTGAGAAGTTCACCAAACTCCTCGATATCGAGTTAGATAAGAAGGAGAAAGAGGTAATGACCGTGTAATTTGGGGTGATAATGGGTCATCTTCGATCCATCACTAAAAGTAAGACACCTCGGGCTGTACTACTTGTACTATCCCGAGGTGTCTTCTTTTGTGATAAACCAAATCTAACCCATTCTAACCCCAAATTCATAGGGGTGTGGTAGTGAGTTTAAAGAGTTTAGGGAATTTAAAGAATTTAGTGTTTTGCCCTAATCTCCCTGAACTCACTATAATAAAACCTCGTCATTGCGAAGAATTGCATCCGAAGACCTACTTGATAACGTACTTGGTCTATGCAATTCTGTGGCAATCTACCTTTGTCTAAACCACCTTGCTGATACCCGTTGATGCTATCAATTGCAGCCCTCAATGGATATACCAGCGGTAGATACCCACGTCGGCGCAGCGAACGTATAACCGCTTGAGACACTATACCGTGCGCCTCCTCGGTATGACGCAGTTTATTTATCGCTCCAACGGAGCGACCCCATTACTAATTACTAATTAACTCATTACTAATTAAAAAACCATCCCGAAGGATGGTTTTTTTACTAAGCGTTGCCTTTGCCGCCGAAGGGGTCAATCGTAGGCTGCTTGGCACGAATACTGATAGGGCCAAAGGCGCTCTCGTAGCGTGTGACATTCTCCTGCAACGACAGCAGCAGGCGCTTGGCGTGCTCAGGGGTGAGGACTATGCGACTGCGAACACGTGCCTTAGGCAATCCTGGAAGCATCGTGGCAAAGTCTACGATAAACTCCGAGGTGGAGTGTGTGATGATTGCCAAGTTGCAGTAGTTACCCTGACCCACCTGCTCGTCAAGTTGTATCTCGATACCCTGTTTCTTAGTCTCGCTCATAGTTTAACGGTATTAAAATTGTTAGAATTACTTTGTAAAAGTAAGAAATAATTTGCGAACAACCAAAAAATACAAAAACTGCACCGAAAAAAATAACAATTTGATGTAATAATTACCGTTGAAGCACCCTCAAATCTTCTAAAAAAGTTGTATCTTTGCCACGATATAGTGGGCATAATGCTTGAAGGAGATGGAGCAAATATTTATCGACATAGTAAAGATACTCTTTGGAGGTTTCTGCGTGGGTCTCGCCTCGTCGGTTACGGTGGGTCCTGTGGCGGTGCTATGCATACAGCGCACGTTGAGCAAGGGACATCTCTCGGGACTCCTCTCGGGATTGGGTATCGCGTGTGCCGACACGCTGATGGCGATACTTGCCTTCTCGGTATATGCACTCCTGAAGAGTTATATCGACCAGTATAACACCATCATACAATTCTGTGGCGGTCTCTTTGTGGTGATTGTCGGAGTGCTGATATTCTTCAAGAATCCTGTGCCTCAGATTCGCAAAAATCGTACGGGAAGAAGTGCCTTATGGCAGGACTTTGCCTCGATGTTTGGCTTTACGTTAGCAAATTTTGTGGTTGTAATACCCTATATTCTCGCATTTTTCACAATGTTCAACATCGACCTCTCGCTGAATGTAGAGGCTGAGAGTGCTGCGGCACACGTCGAGCAGTGGGTGAATAATGTGTTGGTGCTTGGTGGCTTCCTCCTCGGCGCTATGTCGTGGTGGATAGCCCTTACATCCATCATCAACATCTTCCGCAAGGGTTTCAAGCCACGCCATATGCTCGCGATAAATCGTATTGCAGGTATTGTGATATGTGCGCTGGGCATCATAACACTCATCTCCGTAATTATAAGTTAGAAAATGGATAACAAGAGAATTATTATCGCCATCGACGGACACTCGTCGTGTGGCAAGAGCACCTTTGCTAAGGCCATAGCAGCACGTCTTGGCTACATCTTCATCGACACCGGCGCTATGTATCGTGCTGTGACGTTGTACGCCGCAGAGAATGGCGCAATCGTAAACGGCATCGTCGACGAGGAGCGTGTGGAGGCTATGTTGCAGGATATAAACATCGACTTCCGCTTCAACCCACAGCGTGGTGCCAGCGACATTTATGTCAATGGCGACCTTGTGGAGGGTAAGATTCGTGGTATCGAGGTTAGCAACTCCGTAAGCGCAGTAAGTTCTATCGGCGCGGTGCGTCAGAAGTTGGTGGCTATGCAGCAGCAGATGGGACGCAACGGTGGCGTGGTGATGGATGGCAGAGACATTGGCACTGTGGTATTTCCAAATGCCGAGTTGAAGATATATATGACTGCCGATGCTATGGTGCGTGCCGAGCGCCGCTACAAGGAACTTACGGCAAAGGGTGATAGTGTCACCATAGAGCAGATTTACGAGAATGTGGTGTCGCGCGATAAGGCAGATATGTCGCGTGCCATATCTCCACTGCGCAAGGCCGACGATGCTGTGGTCTTGGATAACTCACATATGAGTGTCGAGGAGCAGATGTCGTGGTTCGACGAGCAGTATCAACGAGTAATAAATGGCTAATATGCGTGTTACGATAGATGACAATTCGGGCTTCTGCTTTGGTGTTGTCAGGGCTATAGATGTTGCCGAGGAGTCGCTGCGTCGTGTGGGCGATGTATACTCCCTGGGCGATATTGTCCACAACCGCATCGAGGTGCAGCGCCTCGAGGAGTTGGGACTTCACACCGTTACGGCGGAGGATATGGAGCAGTTGGGAGGTAAGACACTCCTCATCCGTGCCCACGGCGAGCCACCACGCACCTATGCCCGTGCCGAGGCTCTGGGTATAGATATTGTGGATGCTACCTGCCCTGTTGTAGCACGCCTGCAGCGCCTTGTGCGTGAGGCATATGCTATGATGGCAGAGGTTGGCGGTAGCGTGGTGTTGCTTGGTAAGCGTGGTCACGCCGAGGTTATAGGTCTTACGGGTCAGGTGGATGACGATGTGAGGGTTGTGGAGCGTGAGGAGGACTTGGAGGGCTTGGACTATAGCCGTCCTATATACTTCCTATCGCAGACAACACAGAGCATCGACCTCTTCAACCATCTCGCCGAGGTTATCCGTGGTCGTATGGCGGAGGGTGTGACGCTCACGGTCAACGACACTATCTGTCGTCGTGTGGCAGGGCGTGAGGCTCTGCTTGCGGAGTTCTCGAAGAGTGTCGATGTGGTGCTGTTCGTATGTGGCAGAAAGTCGTCAAATGGTAAGGTGCTTTCGGATGTTTGTCGTGCTGCAAATCCCCGATGCTACAATATCGAGGAGGCTTCGGACGTTGATATGGCGTGGTTTGAGGGTGCTGAGAGCGTAGGCATCTGTGGTGCTACCTCAACACCACGATGGTTGATGGAGAATGTGGCGAGTGCCGTGGAGAAGATGTGTAACAATAGATAACCTGTAGATTATGAAACGATATATTATCCGTTCGCTGAAGTATTTGGTCTTTATCAGCGTTTTGTATTTGGCGCTTGTGTGGTTGATGTCGATGACCTCATATAGCGTTAAGGTCGATATGTGGACACTGCTCGAGGCGCAGTTGTGCTCCGATAAGGGGTTGTGGCTCGTTGTGGCGTTTGTGGCTTTGGCGGTGTTCTACCCACGCTTTGGCTTTATGACAAGCAGGGTTGAGGGTGTGTCGCTTGAGCACGATAAGGTGCGTCTGGACAATGCTATGCGCCTCTATGGTTTCGAGGAGGTGGGTGCTGAGGATGGCGCTCTTATCTACCGCGCTAAGGGTATGGTGAAGCGCCTGATGTTTATGTATGAGGATAGGATAGAGGTGCGCGAGGTTGATGGTGGCGTAGAGATTAAGGGTATCCGTCGTGCTGTGGCGCGTATTGGTTATCAGTTGGGTGCTTATATCCACAATAGCAGATTCGAGGATAAGGAGTAGTCTATGTTTAGGAGTTTTATGACATCACTATTGCGAGGTATGGTTGTGGCGGTGGCACTCGTTGCTACCACTGCGGCATATGGTCAGCAGTCTCACAGAGATTTTGATCTCGGCCGTGCGTCGGAGATTCTTGTGAATATGCTTCGTGAGTTGGAGCGTGGATATGTCGATGAGGTATCGGCAGATGACCTCCTCGATGCGGCATCACGAGGTATGCTCTTTGTGACTGACCCATATACGGAGTATCTCTCTGAGGAGTCTATGGAGGCCTTCGAGGTTATGACCACAGGTCGCTATGGTGGTGTGGGTTCACTGATTCGCAAGAAGGGTGACTATATAATCTTCGCACAGCCCTACGAGGGCTCTCCTGCGGATGTTGGGGGTGTGAGGATTGGCGATAAGATTCTGGCTATCGGTGGCGAGGATATGCGTGGCGCTACGACACAGGATGTTAGTTCACGCCTCAAGGGCGAGGCCGAGACGGATGTGGAGGTTGTCGTGGAGCGTAACATAGATGGTCGTGTTGACACTCTGTTACTACGCCGTCAGCGTATCACAATGCCGAGCGTCGACTATTGTGGAATGTTGCGAGATGGTGTGGGATATATCTCGCATAGCGACTTTATAGAGGGTAGTTACGACGAGATGCGTCGTGCTGTGGAGGCTCTTCAGGCTACGGGAGAGTTGCGAGGTTTGGTGCTTGACTATCGCAGCAATGGTGGTGGTGTGATGCAGGAGGCTGTGGATATCGCCTCGTTGTTTGTGTCACGAGGTGAGCAGGTGGTCTCTATTATGGGTCGTGACTCCTCGTCGTTGAAGCACTGCACAACACGCTATGCTCCTATTGCCGAGGATGTGCCTGTGGTGATTCTTGTCGGAGGCTCTTCGGCATCGGCATCGGAGATTTTGGCCGGTGCGTTGCAGGACTTGGACCGTGCGGTGGTTATGGGTAGCCGCACCTATGGCAAGGGTCTTGTGCAGGGTACACGCCACTTGGGTTATAACACATATTTGAAGTATACAACTGCGAAATACTATATCCCTTCGGGACGATGCATACAGTCGCATAACTACTCGTCGATGCGTAGCAGTGGCACTATTACCGACGTCCCCGACTCGTTGATTTCGGAGTTTAAGACACGCGGTGGTCGCAGGGTCTACGATGGCGGAGGTATTGTGCCCGATGTGAAGATAGATCCGGAGTATGTAAGCCGCTTTGCTGTGGCGCTATATGCTCAGGGTTATGTTGAGGATTGGGCTGATGAGTATATGCGTAAGCACCACAATGAGAGCATCGACGTAGATAGTTTCTCGATTACGGATGAGGATTATGCGGAGTTTTGCCGATTTATGGAGGATAAGGATGTAGTCTACGAGTCGGAGACACGCAAGGCTCTCAAGGCTTTGGAGGCTGCTGCGGAGAAGGAACTCTACGACGAGAATATGTCAGAGATGATGGAGAGGTTGCAGAGTCTTGTTCGTGATGATAAGATGTCGAATCTCGAGAGATACAAGCACGATATTATCGAGACGCTGAACTCTGATATCATACTCCGCTATGCCTACAGAAGTGGTGTAGTGCAGCACGCTGCAGCAACAGATAGCAGTGTGAATCGTGCTGTGGAGTTGTTGCTCGATAGTGATGAGTATGAGCGTATACTCCGTGAGCAGCACCTCGAGATGCACTAAGCGAGTTTTTGTGCTATGAGACTACCGAAGATAACATTGCCACAGGGGCTCTTCAACACACGTCGCCGCACCATAGTCATTATGGTGGGCTTGGTGCTTGTTGCGTTGTCGTTGTTCTACACCTGGCGTATCTCGGTGGATATGAAGCACGAGGATGAGATGGCGGTGGAGCAGTTGCGCCGCGACGAACTAAACGCCGTGGAGATGTGGGAGGATATCCTCCACACCTCGAACATCGGAGGTCAGATGATTTACAATGGTGAACTTCTGAACAAACTCGCCCAGCACACCAACGTGCCACTTATCATCGCCGATGAGCGCCTGAATGTGTTGGTGACAAACCTCTCGGCAGATATCGTGGAGAATCCCGAGCGTCTGCGTCAGGAGATAATGCTTATGAGCGAGAACAACAAGCCGATATCGGTGTCGTATGGTATGATTCACCGCAAGGTCTTCACCATCTACTTCGGCACTACGGACTACGAGTCGATGTTGTCGAGTGCTCATAGCAGGGCGTTGGTATTCTTCCCCTATGTACAGTTGGTGATTGTCATACTCTTTGCGATATTTGCCTACATAGCCTTCTCATCCACGAAGCAGAATGAGCAGAATCGTGTGTGGGTGGGTCTTGCCAAGGAGACGGCACACCAGTTGGGAACACCAACATCGTCGTTGCTCGGATGGGTGGAGTATCTTCGTGAGCAGCCTGTGGACCAGATGACCGTGGATGAGATGTCGAAGGACTTGGCACACCTGATGAAGATTGTGGATAGGTTCTCGAAGATTGGCTCGGAGACACAACTATCGCCGATGAACATCAACGAGGTTGTGGGCGATACGGTGATGTACTTCCACCGTCGCATACCGCGCAACGTGGAACTTGTTTACAATGGTCTGGCTATGGCACCTATCAGCGTGCCTATAAACGCTGCGTTGTTTGAGTGGGTCATAGAGAATCTGCTTAAGAACGCATTAGATGCGCTGCAGGGTCAGGGTACTATAAACGTTGAGGTTGGTGAGAGTGACGATTCGGTATTTGTTGAGGTTAGCGATACGGGTAAGGGTATCCCCAAGAGCAACTGGACAAGAATCTTCGAGCCTGGTTTCACGACCAAGACCCGAGGCTGGGGTTTGGGACTATCGTTGTCACGACGTATCATTGAGGAGTATCACAAGGGAAAGATTGCTGTTGTGCGTTCGGAGTTGGGACACGGCACAACAATTCGTGTAACATTAAAACGTAGAGAGGGTGATGAGTAACACTTTTGTATCGACATACGAGGCTGAGGGCTACCGCGTGGTGCGCCCCGATGCGGTATATGGTCGTAGTTCGCGTCTCGAGTCAGGAGATGCGGAGTATACGGGAGGTTACAAGGAGGCATCCCCAGAGCAGATATATGGCACGCACTCTACGCTATGCGTTGCTGAGCCTGTAGAGCATACACAGCCAACGCTCACCGCAGAGCCATTGTTCCAGGTAACGCTTATGCTCACGCTTGTGGCATACCTCTATATGTTGCTTCGTGCCTGGAAGTTTATCGGTGTTATCTATGGCGATATCCTCGAGAATCATAGCGAGCGACGTATGGTGTCGCAGGGAGGTCTGCTGCCTTTGCAGCACTTCAAGCGTGGCGCAGCGGTGCTGGGTGCTACGGTGCTTGCCCTGGTGGTGGTGCGTCTTTGCGAGGGTGTCATACCTGCGTCATCGCCTATATATATAAAAGGTATGTCGTCGTTGGCGGTCGCTGGAGGTCTGGTGTCGATAGTGGTGTTCAGTGCGTGGTTGTATGCTATGCACAAGGTTGCGGAGTGGTTGACAGAGTCTGATGGTGTGGAGGTGCTGGCATCCATAGGCTTTATGAATATAGTGCGCTCGGTGGTGCTGTTGTATCCTGTTGCTGCGGTGTGGCTGCTGGCCGATGAGAGTATTATCCGTGGAGCATCCATAACACTCGTTGTCTCTATACTTCCGATTGCGATTCTATATCTAAAAGATACTTTTTTATTCTTTGTCGCAAAAAAAATTCCAATTTTGTATTGGATTTTGTACCTTTGCACCGCAATTTTGCTACCCTTGAGTTTTGTGATGCATATTTTGCCCTCGCAACTTGGGAAGTAGGTAGTCGGTAATATGCTGACTAATAGATTATTGGAGTGAATTTTTACTATAAATAATTGTAGAAAAGTTGAAAGTAAGTAAGATTTTGGTATCACAGCCCCGTCCGGCTGTAATAGAGAAGTCCCCCTTCTTTGAGTTCTCGCAGAAGAACGAGTTGAATATCGACTACAAGCCTTTGATTCGTGTTGTGGGCGTAACACTTAAGGAGTTTCGCGCTCAGCGTACCGATATTTTGGATCACACAACGATGATCTTCTCGTCGCGCACAACCATCGACAGTTTCTTCCGCATCTGCGAGGAGGCACGTATCACAGTACCCGAGACTATGAAGTATATCTGCAACACCGAGGCCGTAGCGCTCTACTTGCAGAAGTATATCGTATACCGCAAGCGTAAGATATCGTTTGCCGACGGTACTTTCAATTCGTTGCTCGAACTCATCGTAAAGCATAAGGATGAGAAGTTTATGTTGGCGCTCACCGAGCCTTTCAAGCCCGAACTTCCAGATGCTCTTGCTAAGTTGAAGTTGAAGGTGTCGCCAGTGGTCTTCGCGCGTACCGTATCTGCTGATTTGAAGGATACAAACCCTGCGGATTACGATATCATAGCCCTCTACTCACCTAACGACGTTAAGGCTCTTGTAGAGAATTTCGATGTTGAGAAACTCCCTGTGGTTGCAACCTTCGGCGAGGCTACATTGCGCGCTGCAAAGGAGGCTGGTCTCAAGGTAAAGGCTAATGCCCCTACTCCCGAAGCGCCTTCTATGGTTAAGGCTTTGGATATCTACTGCGGTAAGGTTGCCGAGGGTGTGGATATTGAGGATGCACAGGTGCAGGAGGATCCCGATAAGGAGGAGTTTATCCGCGCACAGCAGTCTAAACTTCAGAAGAAGACACGTACACGTTCACCTAAGAAGACAGAGTAATAATGTATACGGGAAATAAGTTTCCAAGCCACGAGCGAGTAAAGTCGCGGAATGCTGCGAAACGCCTCTTTGGCGATTGCGGCAGTGGTTTTGCGTTCCCGTTGAAGTATAAACTCATCGTTGAAGAGAGCGCCTCACCTACTGTTGAGGTGCTCTTTTCTGTTCCAAAGCGCTTTCACAAGCGCGCCAATCGTCGCAACCTCCTCAAACGTCGTATGCGCGAAAGTTATCGTCTCTCCAAAGCACCACTCATCGCTTTGGCTAAGGAGCGCGGTGTTAAGATTAGCATCGCGATGATATATATCACTAAGGAGGAGTTGCCTTATAACACCATCAACAATGCCACTACACGCATTCTTGCAGAGATCGCTACGCGTTGTTAAGCGCATTGTGGCATATCCACTAATCCTCTTGGTGCGATTCTATCAGGTGTGTATCTCGCCCCTGAAACCACCATCTTGTCGTTTTACCCCCACCTGTTCGCAGTATGCCATAGAGGCATTGCGCAAGTATGGACCTATCAAGGGTCTATACCTCACCGTGCGCCGTCTCCTGCGTTGTCATCCGTGGGGTGGGTCGGGTTACGATCCAGTACCATAACCTCTTTGCCGATATAATAGCGCATCTACTGCCGCTAACGAGTGAAGCCGTCTAACAAGGTTATTTTGGAGTCTTTGCTGAGATAATAGCGCACCTACTGCCGCTAACGAAATATTTCGCCAATGGCAGTACGCCAAAGTACAGCCCATCGTCTCAAATTTCGCCGAGCGTTGTATCTGCACTATTCTATCAACAAATAGGCGTCTGGGTTTATCTATTGAAAATATACATCTTCCTAATAAGATAGTCTAACTGTACGTAGTTGGACTATATTTTTTTGCTTGGCATTGAACTTTCGGGGTGCTATAATCCGTAAATAAGGTTAAATTTTAGTTTTGGTAATATGCTTATTTTACCGGTGGCAATGTCGAAAGTTTTATTTCGGAGGGTCTTATTTATTTAAATAAAACCTAAAATTCTCTAAATATTCTAAAATTCTTAATTAGTAGACCGATTTTTATGTTTTAATAGGTAATTGTAGAAAATTAGAACAATCGGTTGTGTAATGTCGCTAATTTCGGTTATAGCGAATGAGGCTCCATCTGATATGTGGAATATGCCTATATCCCGCAAAATAACCCATTTAGCATATATGACTTTCAATAAAACCATAAAAATCATAAATAAAAATAAAAACCACATTATCATTTTGGCTAAAAATAGAATTGTTCAAATTGGAAAAATAAACATAAAGGTAATGTTGTTAAAAAAAAACTAAATATTTACAATGTTTAATTTATGTTTGGAAATATGATTTTTTTAGTCTAAGTTTGCCATCGCAAAAGACAATAAAACTCATAAATAAAGTTAAGAAACAAACGACCAACACGAAGTAAAATATTGAATAAAGTTCAATTACCCTGCTCCTAAACGTTCAGAAGGCTTGTTGAGAGTTATATGGTGGTTTGCCAGGCGTGTGATGCGCCACAACAGAGAACGAAACGAACTAAAATGAATTTAATACAATATGGTTATGAAACTAAAGTTTTTAATACCCCTGTTTCTTGGTTTGCTCATCTCGGTGGGTGCTAAGGCTCAGGATGTGGCCATCAAGACCAACTTGCTTTATGATGCTACGGCTACCGTAAATCTTGGCGTGGAGGTAGGTGTGGCTCCTAAATGGACATTGGATCTTTCGGGAAATCTCAATGCGTGGAACGTAAATGAAGATAAGCGTTGGAAACATTGGTTGGTGCAGCCCGAGGCTCGCTACTGGTTTTGTGATCGCTTCTCGCGACACTTCCTCGGTTTTCACGCTTTGGGTGGTCAGTACAATATCGGTGGCTTGCAGAACAACATCAAATTCCTCGGCACTGACTTCTCGAAACTCTCTAACAACCGCTTCCAGGGTTGGGGTGTCGGAGCAGGTGTTGCCTATGGTTATGCTATGATTTTGGGCAAACATTGGAACTTGGAGTTTGAGGTTGGCGTAGGATATATCTACTCGGCTTACGATATCTTCGAGTGTACGGGATGTGGCCGTCGTGTGGGACAGGATAACAACCACTATGTGGGTCTTACCAAGGCGGCAATAAATTTGGTTTATCTCTTTTAATTATGATTGTGATGATGAGACGCTTTTATACAATGATATTGGCTATGTTGGCCACAGTGCCAGCAGCCTTTGCGCAGACCATCGATGGTGTGGTTGTCGAGAACTACACTATGGAGCGCAGCGGCAACTACATAATCGTGGATATGGACCTGGATGTTAGCGGCGTGGATGTTCGCAATAGCGAGGTCGTGGTGCTTACTCCACATATCGTGCGCGATACACTCTCTAAGGATTTGCGCTCTATAGGTATCTATGGTCGCAACCGCCACTTCTACTACGAGCGTAACGAGGATTTAGCACCTACCTCTGGTGATGATCTCCGCTTCCGTAGCAACAAGACCCCTGACAAGGTGCAGTACCACGCTGTAGTATCTTTCGAGGAGTGGATGGATGGTTGTCAGTTGGTCTTCGAGCGTGAGGATTGTGGCTGTGCAGGTGCTGTGGTAGGTCAGAGCACAAGTATGCTTATCGACCGCTTCCCAATGGAGCCTTACCGCCCTCAGTTGATATATGTACGTCCTGAGGCCGTCGCAGAGAAGGTATATGCTATCAGTGGCTCGGCTTTCGTGGACTTCCCAGTGAGCAATATGGATATCAACCCTGAGTACCGCAACAATAGCAGTGAGTTGGCAAAGATTACCGGCACTATCGACTCGGTGCGTGGTGATAAGGATGTGACCATCCAGTCTATCTTCATCAAGGGTTATGCATCGCCAGAGAGTCCTTATGCCAACAACGAGCGTTTGGCAAAGGGACGTACCGCAGCCCTCAAGGAGTATGTTGAGAATCTCTACCACTTCGACGAGGGTCTTATCACAACAGACTATGAGCCTGAGGATTGGGCGGGTCTGGAGCGCTACGTTGCAGCATCAAACCTCAAGCACAAGGAGGAGATTTTGGCAACGATACATTCCGAGCGCGAACCTGATAACAAAGAGTGGTGGATTCACTATAACTGGACCGACGATTACAACTTCTTGTTGAAGAACTGCTACCCTGCGTTGCGCCATTCGGACTATACTATTGAGTATACCATCCGCCACTACACCTCACCACGCGAGATTGAGGAGATTATGAACACCGCACCTCAGAAACTATCTCTCGATGAGTTCTACCTCTTGGCGCAGACCTACGACGAGGGTAGCGAGGAGTTGGATGAGTTGTTCGAGATTGCAGTGCGTATGTATCCAAACGACGAGGTTGCAAACCTCAACGCCGCAAACTCAGCAATGTCGAAGGGTGACTATGAGCGAGCGTTGCGCTACCTCGAGAGAGCAGGAGATGGAGCCGAGGTGCAGTATGCACGAGGTGCTTTGGAGGTGTTGCGCGAGGATTACCAGGCTGCGATGCCATACCTCGAGGAGGCTAAGCGTATGGGTATTGCCGAGGCTGAGACTACGATAAACGCCATTCAGGACTACTGGAAGGTGTCAAAAAGATAAAAATAGAAACAATAATAAAATTACAATTAACTAAAACTTTAAAACTATGAAGACTAAGTATTTCCTTTTGGCCTTTGCGGCTTTGGGTCTTGTGGCTTGTACAGAGAAGGACGAGGCTCCACAGAATACTCCTCAGGCGGGTATCAATGCAGACAAGGGCTATATCGCTCTCAACCTCAAGTCTGCCGACGATATCACACGTGCCGAGGGTGGTGTGTATGAGGATGGCACTGCTGATGAGCAGGCTGTAACCGAGGCAACATTCTACTTCTTCGATGCTGCGGGCAATGCCTTCAATATCAACGCTAATGGCAACTACTTCAACGTTGCAGTTGCTGACAACGGCAGCACCCAGGCTCCAAACATCGAGTCTATGACAAACCCTGTGCTTGTTGTTGAGAAGTACAAGGGTCAGTTCCCAGCAAAGGTTGCTGCGGTGGTAAACTACAAGGGTACTCAGAGCCTCTCGCTCAACGACCTCAAGAACAACCTTAAGACCACAGGTCACACCAATGGTCAGAACTTCATTATGAGCAACTCGGTATACGCAAATGCTGCAGGTCAGCAGATGGATGCTACCGAACTCACTATCGACAACTTCCAGACCACTGCCGACAAGGCTCTTGCAAACCCTGTGACTATCTACGTGGAGCGTGCTACAGCAAAGATGAACGTATCGGCTGGTGATGCTGCTTTCGACACAGGCGCTGAGGTTAACGGCGGTAAGGTTATGGCTAAGGTTTATGGCTGGGATGTTATTGGCAACCAGACTGAGTCATACTTCGTGAAGAGCATCGACCCAACTTGGACAGATTCAGCAATCGGTTTCGTATGGAACGACGCTCCTTACTTCCGCTCATATTGGGCTTCTAAGAGCGTGACAGATGCTGTGGACAACAACTTCTCGTACAACGATCTTACAAACAATAACTCTACTGTAGAGTACCTCGGCGAGCAGGTTGGTGCACGCGCTACATATGTTGTTGCTGCGCAGTTGCAGAACGAGGCTGGCGAGGCTTTGGAGATTGCACAGTGGTATGGTACTACATATGTTGGTGAGTCATCGTTGTTGGCGGCTGTTGCTCCTACCCTCAAGAACAAACTTATGCACTTCGACGGTGTTAGCACCTACACATCTATCGACGACTCACAGATTAAGTGTGTTGCAGGTATGACCGGCGCTGAGAGTTACGAGGTTAAGTTCCAACTTGCTGATGGCGCAGAGGCTACGAACTGGTTCTCATTCGACGGCTCTAACTACACCGCTGTTGACGCAAACGCAGAGTTGGCAAAGGTTGAGCCTGCGAAGGTGTGGAAGAGCGGTATGACATACTACTATGCTGATGTTAAGCACCTCGGCTCTGCGGGCTCTGTAGGTGAGTATGGCATCATCCGTAACCACAGTTACAAGGTTGCTATCAACGGCGTTAAGGGCTTGGGTACTCCAGTTTACGACCCTGCACAGCAGGTTGTTCCTGTTAAGCCTACCGATAAGGAGACTTATATCTCTGCAGAGATTAACGTTCTCTCTTGGCGTGTAGTTTCTGAGGATGTAACCCTCGAGTAATCACATAACGAGATGGGGTCTGCCTTGGGCGGACTTAGGCAGACCCCTTATTTATTAACACTGTAGAGGCTTCTGTGAAGCGCACCTGGGTTTCGGTGCAAAGAGTGAGCCCGTCAGAGAGTAGGGCAACGATAGCCATAGGCTCTCCACCAAAATTGAAAATACAGACCATAAGGTACAACATATAGGATGTGGCGACACGTCGAAAAGTAGAAATAAGTAAAACATAAAAAGTATAAAACAATGAAGACCCAAACTAAATTTGGTAAGTGGGGATTGATGCTGGCCACTTTGTTCGTAGCACTCTCTACCAGTTCTTGCAAGGAAGGTTTCATCTACGAGGGTGAGGGTGATTGCGGTGTATACTACAACATTTCGTTTAAGTATGACTACAATATGAAGTTTGCCGATGCTTTCTCTCACGAGGTGAAGTCTGTAGCGCTCTATGTATTCCAAAATGATACTCTTGTCGAGAGTGTTGTCGAGACCCGCGAGGATGTACTCTCGGCGGATGGTTTCGCAATGCCATTGCAACTCGAGGCAGGAAGTTATGAGTTGTTGGCGTGGGCGGGTCTTCAGAACGAGGAGTCGTTTGACCTCTTGGCAGATGTTGTTGTGGGCAAGACCACAAAGCAGGAGATGCAGGTGAGGATGAAGAGCACCGAGGGCAGCGTTTCGGAGGATTTGAAGCCTCTCTTCCACGGCACTATGCCTCTGGAGGTAACCTCGGAGCCAGGCACCTACAACGAGACTATGTCGCTTGTGAAGGATACAAACGTGGTGCGTATCGTGTTGCAGCAGATGTCTGACGGTGTTGTTGCCGAGAAGTTCCGTTATGAGATTACTGCGGACAACGCTCTTTTGGACTGGAACAATGATGTTTTAGAGGGTAACGACGTGGTATATATGCCGTGGAGTGTAACTACAGGTACTGCGGAGGTAGATCCAGGTTATGGCACAAACTCAGCAACGCGTGCCGATCAGGTATCTGTGGCTGTTGCGGAGTTCACCCTAAACCGTATGATTGACGGCAAGAGCCCGATACTCACAATCTGGAATGTGGAGGAGAACGAGAGGGTGCTCTCTATTCCCGTTGCCGACTATGCGTTGCTTGTTAAGGGTAACTACAACGCTCAGATGTCTAACCAGGAGTATCTCGACCGTCAGGATGAGTATAATATGACCTTCTTCCTCGATGAGGATGGTGATTGGTTGTCGGCATCTATCATCGTAAATTCGTGGAGAGTGGTCCTTAACGACGATATTCTCTAAACCCCTAAAAACTTTGGAGTATGAGAGATAAGTGTAACAAAATAGTGTTGGCCATAGCGGCTCTCTTCGCTGTGTCGTGCAATACGGTATATGAGTTTGGCGAGTGCCCAGCCCTTACCGAGACACGCGAGGTGAACTTCGTATTGGCCATCGACGCACCCAGTGCCACGCGCGCTGAGTGGGGTGCTTCGGAGTCTACGGATGAGATAGGTACATCCTTCGAGAATAGAATCCTGCCTGAGAGTCTTCGTGTTGCGGTATACTCTACCACAAACACCCATCTCGGCGATATCGAGAATCTGCTCTATTGGCCTATCAACGACGAGGGTACTCGCTATCAGTTTCAGGGCAGTATGCCACAGTCGGTAATCGCAGCGCTGGAGAGCGAGACGATGTATAAGTTTATGGTCTTTGCCAATAGCGCCGAGGGTGATAATGCCGCATTGGAGTATACGTTCGATGATTTGGATATGACCACTGGTGCGATTCCTATGTGGGGTGTTAAGCAGGTGGATCTTGCGGGTCTCTTGAACAATGTGTCGCAGAATATTGGCGAGATATCGCTGCTGCGTGCTGTGGCAAAGGTAGAGGTTGTTGTGGATGAGGCGTTGTCGGGATGCACAATCGAGGCTGCAACTATCAACTACCACAACCGCACAGGCTATGTGTTGCCTACGGGTTGGGATAGCGCTACTGATACCAAGAGTATTGACCGTGTCGGTTGTTTCCGTGGTCTTCGCTCGGTACACACATCGCCACACGCACTTATGGAGATGGAGGCTGGCGAGAAGTTTGTGCTCTACATCCCTGAGTACGATAATAGACTCTTCGCCGACTATGAGTCGAAGATTTCGGTTAGCGTAAACTACAACGGCACGTTGATGAGTTTCCCCGATGCATTGCAGTTTAAGAAGTATGTGGATGGTCGTCCTACGGGCGAGGCGGCAAACATAACACGCAACACCATCTACCGCTTCCGCATCACAAAGGTTGCCTCGGGAGGCTTGGAGTTGAACTACGAGGTTGCTGATTGGCAGCGTAGCGAGAATTGGGAGTGGGTACACCACTTTGACTATCCAAACTACCACAACCCTGTGTTGCCAGACTCTGCACCCCGTGATGGTAGCGCTATCAATGATGTATACCCTGAGCGCCCAGAGATGTACTACGTAGCACCTAACACGCTCGAGACTATCACCACCGAGGCAGGAGCATTCTCTTGCTGGTTTCAGATGACCTCGCCCGTGGGACAGCGTTGGTTGCCTACGTTGCGCACAGCATCTAACCAGTGTGTGATTCGTGTATACAAGGAGATTGACCCTATGACCTACCACCTTGCCTACACCACCGAGACCTCTGTTACGGATGCCTCGTTGAAGGATGGCTCGCAGTTGGAGGCATATTCGGGATGGTACAACATCAAGGTGATACCTATCGATGCGGAGTATACCGGTGTGGCACGTTTCGGAATCACCTACTCGCAGGATTGGATGGGCGCAGGATCGCGATACCTTCATATTAATGGCGAGGTGGACCACATAATTTGGCCTAACAGTGGCAACGAGCCACGAATCATCGACATCCAGCAGGTGTCTAACTAATTAAGAGATTGGGATTTATGAAAAGATATGTGAAATATATGATTGCCGCGATGGTTGTAGCCTTTGCTACGGCCTGTAGTGGTGATGTGGAGCAGGGTGGTGTGAATATCCCCGCAGAGCGTGGCATAGTTCTCAATCTGTCGGGTGGTGCTTTGGGCGTTGCAACACGCGCCGAGGGTATGGCCGACAACGAGCGTGAGTATGCCATCCAGCATCTCGACGTTATGATATTCAATGATGCCGAGGATAGGGAGGATATGTCGCTCTTCTACCACGAGCGTGTTACGGCTGCAGGCCCTTCGGGTGAGGTGCGCCTCGGTGTTGATATCGACTCTATCGTGGTGGGTGCAAAGTATTGGGTATATGTTGTTGCCAATTCTACCTACGACGCCTCTACATTCGCCGAGATGGAGAGCGTGGCGAGCCTTCACATCCTCTCTCAGCACGACTATAACCTTCATCTTACGGCTACAGGGCTTCAGAATACCTCGTCGCACTTCCTGATGGATGGCGTGGCGTATAAGAGCGCCTCGGAGCCAGCCACAGCGGCGGCTATCACCATCGCCGAGCAGAAGATTACCGATGTGGTGACGCTCAACGTTAAGTTGCGCCGTGCCGCAGCAAAGGTTGTGGTAAGACTTCTTGCAACCGAGACCATTGAGTTTACGGATGCTATCGTAGGTGCAACACCTGGCTACTATGTTCGTAATCTTCCTTATGCAACGCGTGTTGTGAACGATGGCGTGCTTCGCCAGCAGGATAACCTCGAGACTACACACGAGGCTATGAGCGAGTATTACAAGTGGATGCGTGATGCAGAGGGTAATATCACAGGTGTGGAGATTACGCTCTATGTATATAGCCATATGTGGGATACGTCGGATAGTTTCTCTCACGCTACAAACCTCTTGGTGGATGTGCCAGCATACTACTCAACAGTAAAGGAGGGCGCGCGTGTGTCGGTGGAGCACCCTAATAACTACTATCAGGTGCCTCTTACCCAGGAGTTTAAGTTCGAGCGTAACCACTACTACGAGGTTACTGCCAACGTTCACGCTCCGGGTGCTGAGGATTTCTCAGAACCTGTGCAGATTCAGGATTTGAAGTATTCGGTATATCAGTGGACAGAACGCCGTGTGGATATCGGTGGCGAGCAGGGCCCTGAGTACCTCAAGGTAAACCTCGATGAGTTGAAGATGTATAACACTGCTATCGACAGCAAGTCGTTGCTCTTCTCATCATCGTCGCCTGTGACAATCACCGTTGAGAATTGCTACTATATCGATAAGTTTGGCGTTCAGCGTACCATCTCGGCAGGTAGTTACAACATCGCAGGTACAACGCCTGATGGCTCTATCGCTGGTAATATCACCGTTATGAGCGACGTACCTACGAACAACACCATTCGCTACTTTACGCTGAGGGTTGTCAACGAGACAGGTCAGCAGGAGATAGTTGTTGTGGAGCAGTATCCGCTGGTATATATCGTAAACATCCTGGGTCACTACTCATACCGTGATGACTTCAAGAGTGGAGATAACGCCCCTACAACAATCTACAACGAGGGCTCTCGCATCACAAGCATCTCATTGAATTCGTGGAATGAGGCAACGGGGTTGTGGTCATACTCTTATAATTCATCATCGGCATTTTGGGAGTCAAAGGTAGTTCGTGAGACCTATCCTGCAACAGACTCACAGTCGCGACAAGGTAGATCCAACATCGATTATTATAAGTGGTCACGTTCGGGATTTGGCAGCAGCAACTACTCGTTGAATTACTCTAATGCACAGGACCCTGGTAACGCACGAATGTATCACGTGCGTATCACCGCCACCTCAGGCGATTACAATCTTGGTGTGCCACGTCTTACGACAGACCCTAATGTGTCGTTTGAGTTTACTGACCCTGGTGCAGATAATGCAAACCTCGTGTCGCCATCCTTTATGATTGCTTCTCGTTTGGGTTTTGTGAGTTCTTCTAATTATCGTAGTGCTAATAGCGATACCAAGCGCATATCATTGGCTCGAGACCATTGTGCAAACTATGTAGAGGTTGCAAACGATGGTACGGTATATGACGATTGGCGATTGCCAACAGCCAGCGAGTTGCAGATTATCATAGACTTGCAGGGTACGTCAAATGAGAGTGCCGATGCTATCGACTATCTGCTCAATGCAGACTACTATCTATCGGCATCTGGTCGTGTGTACAATAGTAAGAACGATAGTGGTCACACTGAAAACCAGGCACAAGCGTCATCGTGGGCGATACGATGCATCCGCGATGCTTATTAATAGCGAGAAGAGAGTTTAACGTATAACTACTAATCTTTTGAGAGATTATGATTAACAGAATTTCATATATAGTTGCAACCATAGCGGTGATGTTCTCTGTTGCGTGTCATCAGGATATGGATGTGGTTGTTGATGAGCCTAATGCAATACCCGAGGGTTGGGTAGAGGTGGAGTTTGGTGCAAACGCCCCTGTTATGACCGAGGTTGCAGTGCGCTCTGTAGACCCTGATGGCTTCGATGTGCAGAATATGATTCTCTTCTGCTTCAACGACTTTGGGTTGTATATCACCCACGTTCCAGCAACCCTCGACCGTGCTATGGAGACCCCATCGCTCTCGGGAACATACAAGGCTATAATCCCCGAGGATACACGCATCATACACTTTGTTGCAAACCAGAATCCTAACTTGCTCGATGCCGATATGTTCCTAAACCGCACCGAGGATGAGATTCAGGATGATATGGTTGGTGCTTCGGGTATGATTATCTATTGGTCACGCTTTGTCTTTGACAATAGCGCTGGTCACCAGCAGCAACTCGCCACGGCGAACAACGGTGAGGGTATAAAACTCATCCGCAACCAGGCGAAGATTAGCATCGAGAATGCTGCGACTAATGGCTTTGTCGACATCACAGGCTTTGTGGTTGTGAATGGTAATGCCTTTGGCACTACAGCACCTTACCACCCCGAGCGTCGCTTCCCTATTGTCAACAACGCCGCGGCTTCGGACTTTGTATGGCCTGGTGATGACTTTGTGACAATGCCGTCGAATCGAGAGAAACTTACCGAGGTTATGGACGTATATAGCCGCTCGGAGGAGTATGTCTTCGAGCACGAGAATACGTTGAACGACCCTATTAGTGTAATCTTGCGTGGTAAGCCTGTGGGTGGCAGCGAGGAGTTGTATTATCGTGTGATGATTATCGACGAGAGTGGTGAGCAACTTATGATTCGTCGTAACCACCACTACAAACTAAACATCATCGGTAAGTTGACCTATGGCAACAAGACCTTTGAGGATGCGTTGTCGTCGCCTGCTACAAACAACGTATGGGCAACCGTAGCAGATTGGGTAGATGAGGTGTCGTTTGGTGATGTAACCCTCGCGGTGGAGCAGACAAGTGTTGTTATGGGTGAGGATAAGGCTGGCTCGGTGTTGCAGTTGAACTATACCATCACCAACAGCGCACGAAATGTAACCGCGGAGGATATCGCCGAGGTTAAGTGGATGGAGGGTAACACCGTTGCGGCGCACACCTTCAACCACACCTTCACACCTTCGGGCAACATAGGTAGCGGTACTATTATGCTGCAACTCTTGGAGATGGGTGACTCGCCGATTCTCGAGGGTACTATCGTGGTGAAGAAGGGTCGTCTGCATCGTAATATCAAGGTTACGCTTATCAAGACCCAGAAGTTTACGCCGGTGTGGGCTGCTACACAGATTTATGGTAGCGATGTTGGTGAGTTGGCAACGTTGAAGTTCACAGTGCCTGATAACTTCCCATTCTTCCCATTCAATGTCTATGTGTCGGTGAATAGCCTTGACGCACGCACCGAGACCACAGGTCGTGCACTGCCGGTTGTTAAGGTTGGCGAGGAGCAGTGGTATGGCGTGGATAATGGCATCGGCTACAAATATATCTATACCGTTACCGAGCCTGGAACACAGCGTATCTACTTCCACAATGTGCTTACGCACGAGGATGGTGAGTCGGATAGCGTTATGCTCGAGGCGGAGTTCTTCGAGACCGTAACCAAGAGTTTCCAGTATGTGGCACACCAGCACGCCATCTCGGTTGGGGATCTCAACGAGAAGCGTGAGTCGGGAGTTACGGATGAGCCTATCTACTACCGTCTTGTACCTCGTAAGGTAAATGCCCCTGTGCAGATAGATGTTGTACTCAACGACCTCTCGGGAGCAGCGCCAGAGCGTATCAATGCCGGTGCTAAGGATGAGTTCTTCATCTATGGTCGCACCCTCGATTCGCTCGTCTCGCAGTCGGATCGCGAGATGTTTGGTCTGCCTGATAATTGGGAGTGGGATTGCCGCTTCTACACCATCGACGATAGTTATTGGCAGCAGAGCACGAATGGTCGTATGTTGATGTTCAAGCCTAACAACGTGGAGAAGAGTGGCGAGGATAAGGGTAAATACTCTATATTCCTCAAGACCAACAGCGCAAAGAGCAGCGATGTGATTCGTATCGCATCCAACCAACCTCATAGTTACTCGGCGCTTCCTGGACAGAGTAATGTATACTACGAGGGTAATACCTATCGCTCGTTTATCTTCGAGTTGGCAACATATCGCCCATTCCGCTTCGCAGCGCAGGTGGCTATAGATGGTGGCGAGCCTGTGGGTACGTGGAATACCACTGCCGAGACATTGCAGAATCCCGACCCAGTCGATCATCTCGAGTGGTCGTATGTGCCAAACCAGAAGGTAGATATCAACCTTGAGGTTACAAGTTTCGTAGGCGCTGACGGTCGCTCTGCAGATCCTTTTGGAACGGAATTTGACATATATATCGATGCCCCAATGCTCGATATCGACCATAGCCGCCTCACAGCAGATATGGCTGCTAAATTAAAGCCTCACGCCACAATCCCTGGTCGCTTTGTCTACACCGTAGATGCGTCACGCGACGAGGAGCGTAAGGTGGGTAATGGTGAGAGTGTTAAGTTTGTGGACTCAGCAA
Source organism: Alistipes sp. (assembly GCA_017380955.1). Taxonomy (GTDB): domain Bacteria; phylum Bacteroidota; class Bacteroidia; order Bacteroidales; family Rikenellaceae; genus Alistipes. Next base: position 11,971 of record JAFOCZ010000027.1, on the reverse strand, counting down.
CGACTGCGTCACAGACGGGTGAGCGTAAGACATTGCCTTTTGTAACTAAGGGTATTACCACCGCTGGAGATATCGTCATAACCTCGGAGATGGAGGTTGTTGAGTTCTTCGAGAAGCGCTTCAAGGTCTCTAACACTCGCATCGAGGGTAACATCAAGTATGACGATGGTGCTCAGCAGCGCGATATTCCTAAGGATAACTTCGTGAGTTTCGCGGTTAAGAAGTCGGGTGTGCGTATCGGCTCTATGAATATCGACGAGGATGGTCGCTTTACGTTGAATCTACGTGCCGAGTATGAGTTCAGTTGGACAGAGGATGAGTTGCAACTCAGTTACCTCCACCAGGCTGGCGACACCAAGACAACATACAGCACGACTATCGCAAGTCTTGCGGAGTTGTACAATATGAGCCAGAATGGCGAGACTATTGTGCTAACGAAATAGCATAAAGACAATATAACAATAAAGGGTGTGTCACGCGACACACCCTTTGTGTTTGTTGTGGGAGGTTTACTTCTCGAGGTAGATATCTACCGTTACAGGCTCCTCGCCGAGGTCTACAGCGATGCGTTGCAACTCGCCAGCAGCATCGTAGTAGCGGAGTTCGTATGAGCGATTCTTCTCAACGAGAACAGAGAACATATCGTTCATATCGCGCAATGGACCGGCGGTGAGACCACCACCCATCTGCTCCGTGCCACAGAAGACATCAACACCCATAGCCACGCGGTCCTCAGAGTGCTCCTTCTTACCTGCCTTCTTATATCCAGCAATCTTGATAAAGGTGTGAGTACCAGCCTCCAAATGGCGAGTATACTGCTCGTATGCCAAATCCTGGTAGTGCTTGGTAACGTTCACAGCGCCCACAATCTGTGGTAACTCCTCAACCGAACGACCCTCTACATCGCCATCAGCCCAAACCATAGGGAACCAATCGTCGGCCTTGCCAAAACGTGTGGCATAGATAGCATATGTGCGGTCATCCTCCTTAGCCTTCGATGCGTCGGGCATAAACCATAGGTGGTCGAGTTTCGAAGGGAAGTAATACTCCGTTACGCGCCACTCGCCGTCGAGCCACACCTCGGTCCAACTGTGGTTACCGCGGTTGTCGTGCCACGATGCTGTGCCGGCAAAGCGTGCTGGGATACCCACAGCGCGGTAGGCGTCAACGAGCAAAATCGCAAGACCTGTGCACGATGCCATACCCTGACGCATAGACTCACGAGGGCTCTGGTTGGTCTTCTCGCGCTTGGTGTTGTAGTCAACACCTGTGAGGCGTGGGATGTTTGCATTCACGGCACACAACGCATCGTACATAGTGCTGCAGGTGTCTACGGCTGGCGCGAACAACTCATAGAGTTCCTTACGCCACGAGTCACGCACCTCGTCGACAACGTGGTATGGGAGCACGTCGTAGAGGTATACATCCTCGGGTAACTGCTTAGCCCACTGATACTTCTCGCGTACCATATGTGCATACTCCACATTCTCCTTCAGGAGGCTCAAATCCATAGCCTCGCGGTCGAAATCGGGCATATTCTTCAACAAGAATGCCATCTCCTGCTGCTGCTCCACTGGAGTCTCAGCCATAAGAGCCTCGAGTTCTGCGGCGCGTGATGATGCTGCAACGACATCCTGGAGTGCGCTGTCGTCAGCAGGGTTGTAGCCCTTTGAAGGCCATACGATTAGCGCAATGCCCAGTGCTATTGCTGCCAATCCACAAAGTACAAGTCTTAGATTCATTATTTTATAAGTTTAAGTATCTCCTTTACCTCATTCTCATCCACGGTGCGCAGAGCAAACTCATCCACAGCATCCGAGCCACCCATCGAGATGCGAGGGTTGCGGTAGAGCATACCTCCGCTGACCATACACTTAGCGCTGAAGTGCAGGGCGTCGACACCCGTAGCGGCCAACTGCTGGGCATTCTTAGCCACAACGCCGCTGCCGGCCATAATCTCTATGCGACCACGGCTAACCTCCACAGCCTTAGCGATATTCTCGATGCCGTCGATAGCCTTGTCGTAACTGCCCGAGGTAAGGATACGCTTGCAGCCCGCAGCGATAATATCCTCAACAGCCTGGGTATAATCCTCGGCCATATCCACAGCGCGGTGGAACGTAGTCTCCATATCTCCTGCGGCCTCTACCAACTGTCGTGTGCGCTCCACATCTACCTTACCATCGGCGGTAAGGATGCCGAACACCACGCCTGTAGCGCCCGCCTTACGAGCATACTCAATGTCGAGGAGCATAGTCTGGAACTCATCGTCGGAATAGAGAAAGTCTCCACCACGAGGGCGTATCATAACACTGAGGTCGAGGTTTGGAATCTGGGCAACACGCTCTATGGATGCCAGTGATGGTGTCACGCCACCCTCGGCAGGTGAGGCGCATAACTCCACGCGATTTACGCCTAAACGTGCAGCAATCTGGCACGCCTCTACAGAGTAGGCACAAAGTTCTGTCTTAATCATCTTTATTGGGTTGTAATGTTATAGAATCTTCCTATAGTTGTTCGCTGTCTATGAGTTTATTAAGCACAGCATATACCGTAAGACCTGCTACCGATCGTATGCCGGTCTTGTGTACGATGTTCTTGCGGTGCGAGATTACGGTGTGTGGCGAGATGTTCAACTCCGAGGCTATCTCCTTGTTTGTGAAACCTCGTGCCACGAGAATCAGCACATCACGCTCACGGTCAGAGAGTTCGTGGCTCTCGGAGATGTTATGCTCGGCAGGTTGCTCGGCAGCCTCTGTCACTATACGCTCCACATCCTCGGGCGTGGTGAAGATGGTTATCGTGGCGTTGAAGCGACGCACTATATCCTCGTCGCAGAGGGTGCTCTGGATGCCCACCACAGGGATGTTACCCAGCGATGCTGCCTCTATCTCGTGGTACTGTGCCACCGATGCAACAACAATGTCGAGGCGGTCTGCCGAGATTAGGCTCTCGATGTCGGCAATGCGACGGTAGCAGCCCACAACCTCACACTTTGCCGAGCGTGAGAGTATCGCCGCTATGCCCTCGGCAACGACTGTTGCTGCCTCTACTATTGCTACCCTATATCGTTTCATCTCTTTGAGTTTAGGTAGGTTTCAATAAGTGGTCGTAGCAGATACATCTCTACGTTGCTGTGGCGACGTAGGTCGTCACGAAGTGCGTATATATGCTCGAGCATCGTGCAACGCAACGTCGTAGGAGCCTCCTCGGGGAGATTCTTGAAGATGAGTGATGCTATGTCGTTCGAGCGGTCGTCGATGTCGGCGTGAGGCATATCAAAGAGTGTGCATACCTGCTCCGAATAGTTCTCTGTTGTGCAGTTGTCGATGATGGAGAATATGTTGCGCTCCTCCTCCTCGAAGTGGGTCACAATGTAGTCGGTGTACTCGTCGTAGAAGCGTCGTAGGGCGCTCTTGAAGAGGTTACCGCAATGTTGCAGAATCTTCTCGAGATGCGCCGAGGTGTGGGGTAGCATATGCTCGGCATAGTAGCGGTGCGAGGCACGCAGATACTCTATAACCTCTGTCAGCATCTCGGCCCTGAGGTGCTCCTTTTGTGGTCGGAATGAGGTGTCGGTATGCATAGATGCGAGCATCAGGAACAACTCCACAGAGTGCCCCTCACGCTCACACATCTCCGCAACCGAGATATCGCCAAATGGCAGTCTGATGTTTAGGCGCGAGAATATAGATAGCAGAGATGGCGATATCTCCACCAACTCGAATATCTTCATATCGGGCGAAAACTGCGATAGATATGCTGTATTTGTCTTTTTATTCATTGGTTATCAATAGGTTGTATGTTGTTTTATGTTGGTTATATTAATATAATGCAAAGATACGCATAATTTCCATAACGCACAAATCCCTAATATATGGGATATTCCACCCTGTAAATTCCCCATAATGAGCGATTGTGGGATTTCTAAAAATGCGCCATCTTTGCAGTGTAAAACTTCGGCACTTGTTTATTGCTATACGATGGAGTGCTGAAGGTGTAAATTAGGAATCTTTTTAGTTTTTATTGGGTGTCTCCTTTTGTGGAGAGAGAAAGTCGGTCTCAGTGCCGACTTTTTTTGTTTTACCCTGTGCGTTGTTTCGCATATAGTCGTTACAATGAGTTACACGCAGTTTAGTAGTAATAATATAACTATAAAACAAAATTAGTGTAATATATTATAATTTTATATTATTGATGAATACACATCTAATTTTGCAATCACAAACTAAAATAATTGTAATTAGTCGGTTACCTTTTTAGCGTTGTGACATTATAGGCAGACAACCAAATAAAAACTATATACTATGAAAATCTTAAATTCTAATTCAGTTCTTTCAACGCTTGTTGAAAAGGCTCTTCCGGTGAAGGGAGAAACGCTTAAGTTTAATGTGAACACTAATATGTATGAAACTGAGCGATATGTTAGTGCAGCTGGAAACTCTTACTTTAGAGGTATCAAATTATCTGATCGTATTGTGCTTGAGTTTTGTTGTGGCGATGGTTGGTATCACAGATTTATTAACTGTATACGCGTATACTGTTTTAATGGAACAGAGCGTCAACTAATAGGTGAGCGTTCTTATTTCAATTGCTGCTATAGTGAAAGATTCTGTTGTGCAGAATGTGTAGAGATGATTAGCGAGTTTCTAAAATCTCAGGCCCAACTGATGGGTGGTGTTGTGGATGATTCAGAAATAGTGCAATTCTCAGCACAGTTGGTCTTGGCGACAAATCAAAAATTGCTATCTTAATTAAAGTATATGTAGTTATGAAAACAACGACTTCTTTCTTGGATAAAATTATGCCAACATTCGGCAATCATCGCGAGAATATTCCTATCTATAGCGATTCGCAAAAGATGTTTGTATCAGCACACTATACTAGTGCAGCCGGAAATATGTACTTCAAAGGTCTTAGATTTACAGATCGTATAGTGATGATAGAGAAGGTGGGTTTGTATAAGAACTTTACTTATATCGATTCGATTGAATTATTCGCATTTGATGGCGGAAATAAGGTTCTTATTGGTAAAGTTGATTACGAAAAAACGTTCTATAGCGCTGATCGTATTAAGGAGGATGCAAAAACAATACTCTCTAGTTACATAGAGAACTCTGCGAAATTAGCAGGAGAGTTCATCGACAGTCGTTATGCGATTGATAGGGCTGCGCAGATGGTTGAAGCGATGTATGATAATCCTTTGCGTACCGCAATATCGCTAAAGAGTGCATATAAAGAGTTGTTACTCGAAGAGTAAGTAGTAAAATAATTTTCGAAATGGAAGCAAATAAAGAGTTGATGCAGGCGTATCGTCTGCTAAAAAATACAAATACATCATTCTTTCTTACCGGACGAGCAGGTACTGGTAAAACGACATTTGTTAAGAACGCTCAAAAAGAGATAAATAAGAAATTTATTGTTCTCGCCCCAACAGGCATTGCAGCCATTAATGCAGGAGGAGTTACTATCCACTCGTTTTTTGGTTTCGAGCCCAAGGTGTTAACACCATTTGATAAGGCGCGTATTAATAATGACACTTATAGAATATTGCGTTCCGCAGATACTATTATTATTGATGAGGTGTCAATGGTACGATGTGACATAATAGATGCTATGGATCGCGAGTTGCAGCGTTGTATGCGCAATACGTTACCATTTGGTGGTAAGCAGATGTTGTTTGTGGGTGATATGTTTCAGTTGGAGCCAGTAGTTATTACGGAAGATAAAGAGGAGTTGAATCGCCTATATGGAAATCGTAAACCATTCTTCTTTAACGCGAATGTGTTCTCCCGAATAAGTGTGAATCCTATAGAACTACAGGTGGTGTATAGACAGGTAGATACACAATTTGTTAGCATACTTGATAATATTAGAAATGAGAGAGTTCTGCAATCAGATCTTGCTGTCCTTAACAATTGTGTTGGTAAGATAATAGACGATGATAAGGCAGTTATTACGCTAACGAGTAAAAATAAGATTGCTCATAATATTAACGAGACGATGCTATCGCAAATGCAGGAACCTGATTATTGGTTTGAGGGAACTGTGGAGGGCGATTTCGATGTGGCTAAATTCTCAACTACTGAACTGAATTTGCATTTGCGAAAGGGTGCGCAAGTAATGTTTATGCGAAATGACTCTGCTAAGCGCTGGGTTAATGGCACGCTCGGTAAAGTGGAAAAAATAGAGAACGATAAGGTCTATGTAAGACTTAACAACGGAGATATTCATTTGGTTGAAAAAGTCACGTGGGAGAAGGTTAAGTATAGTTATGACAAAACGACAAAGCAAACCGAGAAATCTGTTGTAGGCTCTTTTACACAATATCCTTTAAAGTTGGCTTGGGCAATAACTATACACAAAAGCCAAGGACTAACATTTGATCAAGTTAAGATTGATCTATCAGGAGGGGTATTTGCTGCCGGACAAACATATGTTGCTTTGAGTAGAGCAAGAACTCTTGATGGTTTGTATCTGCAACAGCCTGTGCAGGTGAATCACATTAAGACTCATAATGATGTGTTGGAATTGGCATCTACATTTAATGATTCACAATTAGATGATGAAATCAGTTTAGGAGAGGAGTTGTATGAGCACTTGCATAGATATGATTATGATACAGCGGCGTTAATATTATTTAAGTATGGCATCTGCGCTCAGGATGTTAACGTAAAAGAGAAATTATTTACCCGTGCACTCGACTGTGTAGTTTGTGATGATAAATTCTTTGAGAATCTTGATGGCAAGACATTCTCATATAGTGGAGATTTGAACGATAGAAATTATCTCTTTGTTAGTGCGATATACGCTCTGTATGGAGAGTGGAACTATTTGAAGTGCTTGGAGATTTGTGATAAATATATTACGCTATACGGCGATACATCAAACCTGTTATACATAAAGTCCAGAGCGTGTGCTATGAGTGGTAAAGAACAACTTGCCGATGAACTGCACGATGAGATTATGGACAAATATGATGGGGTAAATAATCTCAAAGTTTTGTTGCGAGGAGGTATCCTCAATGAGGTGTTTTGTAATATTGATGGCTTGTCTGTACTTGTGCATCTCGTTGAGTGTGCACCACATACAACGCAATTGCATAGTATTATCCGAAAACTGATGAGACGCCGTCATATCAAGGTGCAAGTGGAGGAAGATATTTGTAACGAAATTATTGAAGCATTTAATAATGAGAATATAACCGACGAGGCATTTGAGGCTACGGTACTCACTCATTATCGAGATATGGATGACACATACAAAGAGTATACTAATATCCTTTCAAAGCAAATATTTTGTTAATATAGATTGTTGCTGAGGATGTTAATAAAAAATAAAACATATATGAAACACCTAACCCTAACCCTTGCCGCGTTTGCCCTTATGGCGTGTGGCGCACAGACACAAAAAACCGAAAAGACACCGTGGCCCGTGGAGCCTCGCAACGAGCAGGTGGAGTATATGATGATGCTCGATAGCGTGAATAATGTTATTGTGGGCGATAGGTATCAGCACTCTGAGATGGAGATGCAGACCCTCGCAACGATCGGCGATGAGCCAATGACTCCTCAGGAGGTGGAGGCTATGATTAACAAAACCTACGCCGATGCCGAGGAGTTGTGGCATAAGTTTGTATGGTTGTGCAACGAGGAGCGTGAGGCAGAGGCAGTGCAACTATATCGTGATAACCAGTTGATGATAGATATGGCGCTGATAGACAGCGAGGTACGTCTTGATTTCCACGATGAGATTGTCGGCTTCCTGGCATACGACCATCTGCCTGAATATGAGGCGCGTGAGTTGATGATAGAGTGCTTCCAGTTCGACTTTGCGATGATTGGCGCGCAGTATGTAGCATCGGGCGATGAGGGTTACTATAGCGGACTATACGACTATGCCTTTATGATGCTCGATACCCTCTATGAGCAGACCGACCACTATGTCGATATGATAACCTATATCGATAGTTGGGGCGAGACTGTCAAAGCGGTGAGATTCCACCCGTCTATAGATGTCACCGTTCTTTCGCGTAAGGGTTTTGTATATATGTCTATCGAGGAGTATGCTAATGCCTTGCCACTATTTAGCGAGGCTAAGCGACTTGTGAACGAGGCAATCGCTGGTGGTGAGACAAGCCCTGCCATTGCCGAGTGGGTTACGATGCTTGATGAGCGCATCGCCGAGTGCAAGGCCGCAATGAAGTAATCTGAGGTAGATAAAAGAAAAACAGCGTTAGAGAATCTCTAACGCTGTTTTTCGTGAGGTCTGAAGCGAAGGATTGCCTTCGCTTCATATAGCCGTGTTTAGCCTTTTATAGCATTACGGATGGGTTGTAATGATTAGAGTAAACTTCATTTAACCCCATTTAGCCCTGTTTAATGGGGCGTAAAAAGGGGCGTAAAATTTTTTTACGCTCAGTTCTTGACTTCTTGAACAAATCTGGTATACTCTTAATAAAAGTAAATTATTAATGAAGTACAATCTTAGATTCAAACTCGATGTCAAGAAAAATGTTTACATCTCGAAGAAGGTTGTTACGAGCGCAGAGCCTTACTATCAAATCAGCGCAATTATTACTATAAACAAGAAGAGAATTAACTACTACACTGGTTTCTCAGCGCAAGAGAATGCGTGGTTTAATACTATCGCAGATGACGGCAAGCACACCTATGGAGTACGCAAAGGGTGTAATGCAAAGAAGGGTGCTCGTGTAGTTCCCTACTCTGATGTTAATAGGGCATTGAACTTAATAGCTGCAACAATGCTAACACTATCAGCCCAACACGAAGAGATAACAAAGGAAATCATTGTTGAGGCTCTTAATGAGGCGTTGGGTAAATCCACACGAAATAAATGCAAGGATGTTGAGGCAGTTTCAGCAGAGCCTGAAATTACTGAATCGCCAGAGCCTGAGGTGAAGGAAGAAGAGAGAAATCAGTTCTGGGTATTGGCAGAGCTGTATTGTTTGGATACTTCGGTCACCAATGGACGAAACAAGACTCGAACAAATACAATAAACCATCTTCGCAGATTTGAGAAGCAAAGAGGCAAGGAGATTACATTTGCCGATTGCAATGCTAAGCTACTAACAGACTTTAATGTTTTCCTCAACCAAGATGAAGGGCAGAACGACACGACACTACATCCTCGCCGTCGTGCAAGGAAGAAGAATCAGAACACTATATCAAAAATTATGAATTGCATTAAGCAGTTCTTTAAGTGGAGTCGCAAGCATTACGGCATTACAGATTTTGGCAATATTGGGGATTACACCGCTCCATCGGCTCATTATGGCGACCCAATAATTATAACCCAAGAGGAGAAAAGAAAGTTATGGAATACTGTGTTCGATGATGCAGACTTGGAATACACAAGAGATTTGTTCTACTTCCAATGTTCGATTGGTTGTCGTATTTCAGATTATTTTCAGCTTAGATACGAAAATCTTGTGGAGGAGGAGGATGGGCAGATGTGTATATATTATTGCCCAGATAAGACCGTTAGGTCAACCAGCATCATTTGTCGCATCCCTCTAACTCCAAATGCAGCTAATGTGTTTTACAAATATCGCATTGAAGATGCACACCCCAAGACTCCCCTATTTCATTTCCCAAAGCACTCTCAAACATACAATAGGCAGCTAAAACGAATGTTTAAGGCGGCGGGTTTGGATAGGAAGGTAGTAACTTATAATTCCTATAACCAGATGGAAACAAGACCATTGTATGAGATTGCGATTAGCAAGTTTGCCCGAAGCAACTTCATTGACACAATGGTCGGTAAAGGTGTGCCGGACAATATAACGGGCACGATGTCTGGACACATCTCGGGGAGTAGAGCATTCCATCGCTATCACAATCGCCAAAAGTCACAGCAACAAAATGAAGCAATCGCAATGCTCGACTAAAAATTAAAAGCACCTCAACGGGTGCTTTTTTTGTATTTTGGGGAGTTGTATACTAACTCAACGAGGATAAAAGTTATATGGCAAACTCTTTCTTAACTCGTTGTACAGTAGAAATACTAACGCTACAAATGGCTGCTGTATCTCGGATTGACTTGCCCGCCTTCAATGAACGGATTACCTTGCTGTACTCCTCCTGCTTGCGTTCCTTACTCTTGACCGAGCCAACCTTACGACCCAATTTGCCGCCGTCAGCAATATACTTGGCTCTGCCACTGTTGAGGCGATATGTGATGTTCTCTCGCTCCATTTGGGCGCAGACTCCGAGAACGGACACCATAACCGCTAAATATGGATTTTCTTTGCTATCTGCCCCAAACAAAGATAAACCCTCCTTCTGGAAATAGGCATTGATGCCGTTATCCTTCAATGTGCGGATAGTGTCTAACACCTCCCATACTGCACGACCACAGCGTGAAAGCTCCGAGAACAAAACCACATCTACACTATTGGCAATAGCATAGTCAATGCACTCAGTAAGCACTGCACGCTCCTCGTTGCGCTTTGCTCCGCTGATATGCTCCTCGTACACCTCAACGACCTCCAAACCGTTGAGGCTTGCATAGTTGGTCAAGTCAGCCACCTGACGAGAGGTTGATTGCCTCTCGCCAGTGCTCGATACTCTTGCGTATATAACTGCTCTATTCATCTTCGTCATCTTTTGGTAATGATTTTTACCAAATTTTGATTAGTGCTTGGAGTTGAAAACATCTGAACTGACCGCACTCCACATCATAGTATGTGCAGACATTGCGAGCATCGCCACAAAGACCAGTTCCCAAAACCTTGTCACGCATCAGTTGAGGCATCAATGTGCCGTAGGCTACTCTCACGCTCTTATCCTTTTTGAGGTACGCAAACTTAACTACGCCCTCACGCATACGAGCCTTCAACTCATTCAACTTTGCCACCTGCAAGCCTGTTACAAAGTCATTCTCAACTCTTGAAGCAATCACTGTTGCTCTGTACAAATCCTTGTTTGTTACTGCTACTATCGTTGTCATATCTGTAAGAAAATTTATTACACCGTACTAATTAAGTTTCTTTGAAGGCTTACCCCAACCGTTCATCGCCCATACATACTCTCTTGCCTCTTCCTTGCTACGGAAGTCCTTGATGAATGTTCCACAAGCTCCCGTTTCGCTTACCTCTGTCCACTGCCATACACCGAAACTTCGTCGGTGTGGTGCGTAATAGTATTGTCCAAGTATTGCCCTCATAATATATTACTGTTTTGATATGCAAATATAGTAATATATTATCATTTCGCCAAATTTTAAGGTCATAAAGTGTAATTTATTACAGATAAATTTGACATTTCGTATAATTTAATATACTTTTGACTACTAATTTGACATAATATGGACTTTACGATTATCAAAGAGCTTCTTGACGAGCGCAATATGTCATTCAAAGAGTTGAGTGACAAGCTCGGTGTAGATAGGAATAATCTCTACAACTCACTAACTAAGGGTAATCCAACGCTGCAACGCTTGGAGGCTGTTGCCAATGTCCTAAATGTACCAGTATGGCGTCTCTTCACCACAGACAATAAGGCAGAGATATATGGCTCGGTAGTATATAAAGACGAGGTATATGTGATTAGAAGTAAGCAGGATGTTATAAACCTTGCAGATATTATTTCGAAGTAGAGACCTTATATATCGGTCGCAAGCCGATACAGACAAAAAAATCCCCAAAGGCTACACCATTCTCGGTTATAACCATTGGGGATAGTTTATTTGGAGATGGAAACGATTAGCCCATCTTGCCTGTAAGGTAGGCTTTGGTGCGCTCGTCTGATGGGTTGGTGAACATCGTTTCGGTGTCGCCATATTCGACAAGTTCGCCCAGGTACATAAACATCGACTTCGAAGATATTCGTTTTGCTTGCCCCATATTGTGCGTCACGATAAGGATTGTAACCTCCTTCTGCAATTCCAATAGTAGTTCCTCGATATGCTTTGTCGCAATGGGGTCGAGTGCTGAGGTCGGCTCGTCCAT
>JAFOCZ010000026.1 GCA_017380955.1 Alistipes sp. | reverse complement strand
GGAGATGATGTCGCGCAGAGGCTCCTCCCACGATGTGAAGTATTTGTATGAGCGACCAGTCTCGGGGTTTACACGTCCCACAATCGACACTCCCACGCCGAGAATCTTGTCGCGGTCAACGCCCGACTCGGCTATGAAGTTCTCGATATTCTGGCATATGCGCTCGAGGCACTGAGGACGGTCCACCAACTCAAATGTCTCGTCGGTGTACTCCTTGATGATGTTGTTCTGCAGGTCGGTGATGACATATGCCATATTGTCGCGGGCAACGTTGATACCGGCGAAGTATATCGCCGAGTTTGCCAGACCAAAGACATTGGGGCGACGACCTCCAGGGGTCTCGACCTTTCCCAAGTCGATGACGATGTGATCGTCGACAAGTTCCTGTACGAGTTTTGTCATTGTGGGCACACTGATGTGCAACTCACGCGTGAGTTCCGAGAGTGTGCTATCGCCGTTTACAGCCATATAGGCTATAATGTTTCGCTTAATAATGTTGTTCTTGTGAGCGATACCTTTTATGCTTTCGCTCTCCTCAATATTAAAAAACTTTGCTAATGAACTCATTTCTCTGTCTGCTAAGTTTAATTACTAACACAAAGTTAATAAAATAATTTAGAATTAACAACAAAATTTTACAAAATATAATAATTATTTTTTATTTTGTGGGTAACGAAAAATTTCATACCTTTGTACGATATAATAATATAGGTGTATGCAACGTAGTAGGTTTACCATATCCCTTTTGTGGGTGGCAGTTGTGGCTCTTGGCGCTATGGTGGGGTGTACGCGCGGCGAGATTCTCGATAACATCGCCCGTGCGGAGTCCATCGTTGTGGAGGAGTCGGAGGAGGCACTACGTCTGATGCAGAGTATCCCAGAGGGTGCTGTGCGTGGCGAGCATCATCGTGCGCGTTATGCTTTGGTCTACAGCGAGGCGCTATACCATAATTATATAGACGTAGAGAGCGATACGCTCACACGTACAATGGCGGAGTATTACCTCGAAAGTGATATGCACGCCGAGCGAGCACGAGCCTTGTATCAGCACGCTCTTGTAAAGCGTCAGCAGGGTGAGTTACCCGAGGCTATGCTGATGTTGGAGGAGGCGGAGGTGTCGCTGGGTAGGGTGCAGAACTTAAAACTCCTGGCTCTTGTGCATCGCACAAAGGGCGATATCTACAACGATGGATGCCTCTTTGTCAATGCCCTTCACGCCTATGAGGAGGCACTCGCACTCTTCGATACATTGGGCTTGGATTACCACTACCATAGCCTTCTGTATGATATGGGTGCTACCGAAATTCAGATTCGTAACTTCGCCGATGCTCGCAGTCTGTTGCTTACGGCACTGGAGTATGGCGTAGCGAGCGAGTACAAGGATTTCGTATGTGCTGTGTTGCACGAGATGCTCGACTTGTCGATATATATGGACGATTATGTGGCGTGTGGCGAGTTACTCGCTATGTTCGACACCTATGATACGCTGCTATATGGCGAGGCGCACTACAATGCCGTGAAGGCTATGTATCTTTCGCACGAAGGCGATGTGGATGGCGCTTTGGCGTTGTTGCGTAGTGCCGAGGAGATGGAGGATAGCGAGTGGGCAGATGTCACATATGCTCGCTATATCGTATATCGCAATGGCGGAGATACGCGTAATGCTCTCAAGTGGCAGGAGCATAGCAAGCACTCTCAGGATGCGCTGATGCTCGAGGTGCTGGAGCAGCCGGTGCTCAACGTGCAGTTGGAGGCGTTGCGTGAGAGTCTGAAGTCGGAGCGTCGCGAGAGGGCTCTTGTGGCACAACGTAACACGTTTATATGTATCGCAGTGGTGATAGTGATTGCTGCGGTGGCGATGTTCGTGGTAAGGCGTCTGCGACGCAAAAACGAGGAGTTGGAGCGCTATATCGCTGCGGTAGACGAACTTCAGGATGCGCTGAAGATGTTGCCACAGGAGATGGCGCAGTCTGTAGGTGCACTGTATCGTGACCGCTTTAGCGACCTTAACGAGTTGTGTGAGATATACTACGACCACGAGGGTACTACACGCTCCAAGACTGTGATATACAACAAGTTTATGGAGACCATAGAGTCCATAAAGGGCGATAAGCAGCGTATCGATGAGTTGGAGGCGACGGTGAACAAGTATCGTGATGGCGTTATGGAGAGACTACGTCGCGACTTGCCACGTCTCAGTGAGCGTGATATGCGTGTGGCGTTGTATGTCTTTGCGGGATTCTCGAATCGTGCGATAGCAATATTTATAGATAGCGACCCTGTGTCGGTGTCGAAGATGAGATATAATATCAAGCAGAAGATAAAGAGTGCAAATGTCGAGGATGGCGAGATGCTCATCGCGGCGTTGTCGGAAAAATAGTAGGGTATGAAGAGAATACTTAAATATGTAGTAGTAGCGGTGATTGCCATCGTGGCGGTGTCGTGTGAGGTGGGTATGTTGGATAGTAGTTGCCCTGATCCGGGTATCGGTCAATTGCCAGGCAATGGTACAGAGGATGGAGGAGAGAGTCCTGGGGATGGCGTAGGCCCTACAACGCCTATCAAGCGTCGTCCTATTGTACCTGATGGTAAACTCAAGAGACCGAGGGTTATAGACTTCTTGGATGTGTATAGTTACTCTGCTACCGAGGATGTCGGCAGTGAGGAGTAAGAAAAAAGGTTATATGAGCCTTAGGCGCATATAACCTTTTATTATATAAAAAAGAAGTGATTGCTACAACCACTTCTTAAACTTGAAAAACCAGAACGTGAGTCCCGATACTATCAGCATCAGGGCCAATGCCCACAGATAGCCATACTGCCATTGCAACTCGGGCATAAACTTGAAGTTCATACCATACATACTTGCCACCAACGTCGCAGGCATAAAGATTACCGCTGCCACGGAGAATATCTTTACAATCTCGTTCTGCTCGATGTTGATGAGACCAAGTGCTGCATCCTGGATATAGTCCAAACGCTGGAAACTGAAGTCGGCGTGTGAGATGAGCGAGTTAACGTCCTTAATCATCAACTGCAGACGTGGGTAGATATCATTTGGGAAGCGCTCCGAGCGCAAGATGCTCGACAGAACACGCTGACGGTCGAAGATGTTCTCGCGGAGCAACATAGTGTTCTCCTGCAAGGCGTTGATACGATAGAGTACCTCCTTGTCAATCTTCGAGCCACTGCTAATCTCTTTGCTTACGGCTGCTACCTGCTTGCCCACCATCTCCACAAGGTCGGCATCGTAGTCGATACGCACCTCGAGCAACGAGATGAGGATGTGGTAACCTGTAGAGTAGGAGCGGTAGTTCATCTGCAGACGCTTCTCCGCCTCGCGGAAGGTGCGGAACTCTGCCTGACGCATCGACACCAGCACACCCTCGTTAGAGATTATGAACGACACAGGCTCTACGGTGAATGACTCACCCTGTGG